>JAYVEE010000221.1:0-3799 GCA_043749005.1 Polaromonas sp.
CAGGTTGAAGTGTTTGTCATAGTTCTCATCGGAGAGCACTTGCTCAAGGAAAGCGCGTGTCGGACCCACCGCGGACTTCACAGGGAAGAGGCCGCGAAAAAATCCATTTGCGGCGCAACCTGATTCAACGCAGCTTACAGTGAACTCAAGCAAAACGTTGTTGTAAGGAGACATGGTGAAAGGAATAAGCTTATTTTTTCTAATTATAATCGCATGAGCGGAACAAACCGCGCCATTCGTGGCGGTACCATCATCGTATTCCACGTCTCGTGCCTTCTTAACGTGTTAATCTCCTGGCATAATGCACATTTAGAACAGAAGCTTGCAGCGCAGACGTCAACACATCCCTCTTTGTATGTTGACCCCATTGTTTCCGTTGCTATGTGTTTTCGCAATGCGTTTGCCCCCAAAAAACTACAGACAACCCCAAGACAACCCGGGCCCAGAACCAGGCCAACTAGGTCATTGGTGCAGAAATACACGCAGCCTGCAAGACATCCATCCCCTGCAAACGGCACACCCGAATCGGGCGGTAGCTTGTTTACCTCGTCTCCATACACAATGCAATCGCAGAGAGCAACCTTGCAACACAAACTGACGCCGCCGGGTTTTGCGCACACATCCCATAAAGGGATTTCCCAACCCATTCAGTGGTGCAAACAAAACTATGCTTAATACCCGCGCTCAAATCGTGATTACATCGTCTTTCAAATGTAGATTATACAGCTCTTTGAAACCCGGGCAGAGAGCTTGATGTGCCTCCCAACGCGCTGCTTGACATTCAGGCCCACAATAACACGCAGTGCAACACGCAGTACACATAAAAAGCTTGTCTTTCCTACCACAAGCCTCACAGGCTTGTGCGGCATACTCAGCCAACGCAACGGGAAGCACGTTGCACCACAACATTGCTTTGTTTTTAGCTTTCAGCATCTTACCACGCAAAACGCGTTGGAGAGGTGTTTTGATGCTGTAGTCATCACTTTCAAACAAAGTACCAACAAGCGCAAGGTTGTGCTTGACAACATCCGTGGCTTCCAATGCAAGCTTGATGACCACAGCGTTTTGGCCAGCCACAGCAACAATAGCCAATGGAGTTCGAAAATCCGAGTCAATGCCTGCCACAACGCGATCAAACACGCTTCGAGCCTCTTCAATGCAATGGTCACATCCAGTCCAGTTGTCCAAGTTGAATTGGATTCTTGTGGGCATTGGAAGTTTTCTTTTGCATTGGAACACAGTCAGTGCGCCACGGTCGGCCTTCCGGATCGCAGAATGAAGTTTCTGGAAAGCTTCGTGCAGGTTTGGAAAAACAACTTGCACACACACCCCAGCACCTAGACGGTGTATTTTTAGAGACACCGTTGGTGCTAAGATAAACGCGGTGCGAACGGCACGTCCAAAATCGGAATTACGACCATGCAATGTACCAGACATAGGAATTTTTTATGTTTATTTTTATTTTTGTACTTTTATGTTTTTAATTTTTAAAATCGATCAAGCCTCGTTACATGGACCACAAAAAGTTTGTATGCTCACTCACACGACTTTTTTGCAAGCATGTGGAAGCGACAGGGGCGCTCAAGTGGCAAGAAAAAATCTACGAATTTTCTCTTCTGTCATCTCCTTCTGTCATCTTTCGCCAAAAAAAAATTTCACCTCAACCGAAAAAAATTTCGGCCAAAGATGACAGAAGGAGATGACAGAAGAGAGATTTTTTAATTTTATTTTTTATTACTTTCGCATGTTGTTGCTCTTTGTCCTTCAACTGAGCTTTGTTGCTGCCACACGTTACTACTACAACGAAAACAAGCACGCATACGTCGGCTGGAACCGTGGCGATGACCCCGGGTGTGTTGCAACCCAGCGTTTTGTCTCCGGGGAGACGCACGGTAAACCCGACGACGTGCAGGTGACCATATGCGAGGGCGCAATAACAAGACCGGAACCCGCTAACCATCAGCTTGTGTCTTGCGTTGCCCCGTTGTATGGGCCGCTCGATACCGAATGGCTTGCGTCCTGGTGCCTCCACCACATTGCAATTGGAGTTGACCATTTTGAGTTCTATGGCATCGATCGTGAGCGCCCTGTCCTCCCGGGGGTTCCATCGTACGCCTGGAACGACGCGTCATGGCAGTTTCACAACAAGAGAACCCACGAACGCGGGCAGCTATGGGCCATGCACGACTGCCTCTACAAGAGTCATGCGCGCAATGACCGGTGGGCAATTTTTACGGATGTTGATGAGTGGGTTTTTTCTCCAACAAGCTTGTTGGAAATCACGCGTAAGCTTGCGGACGGTGGTTTCGACGCTCTCAAGATACCACAGACGGTCCGTGATCACGCAAATGACTGCAGCAAGAACTTTACGGAATGGGCTGCACACCAACAGACTCTGAAAATCAACCACAACCATGCTGGTCACAAGAGCTTGGTGGATGTGCAGCGCGTGGGTCGCCTCAATGTGCATCAACCCACAGGGGCACAGATGGTGCAGTCAAACCACATGGGATTGTTCCTTATGCACGACAGGTGTCTGCGGATGCACTTTGGGAAGCACACGGGTCTTGACCCGCAATGATTTTTTAAAAATAAAAACGTTATTTTTGCTGTTTGTGCATGTGCACAATGGTATCCACAGAGATAAACAGCTTTCGCGGCAAATACGCGTTCCTTTCGAACTTCTACGCGTGCGACATATTTGCGCCAACCGCAAAACGTTACGAATTGTACTTAGGGCGCGTCAATTTATCTTGAAAATGAAAAGCCTTGTCTGGCTTGCCTTCCTTGGCGTCGCGCACGCCACGCGCTTTGTAGGTTCATTCACCAGGGGGTCCAGCAATGTTGATCGAGCCGCGGCGGCCGCGGCGTGCGTGGCGGCTGGATGCAGCGAGTGGTCTTCACGTCCTGGGTCCAGAATTTTTACATTCGAGGCACCCACTTCACTGGACGGCTGGTCATTCACATACTCAAATACCGTACAACACGTGGGAATCGACGTGGTGATGAAAACCCAGTCGTGCTCCAGATCCGCAATGTTGCCCGGCGGCACGCCCCTCCACGCCCTTGATTCGCTGGACGGCACGGTTGATGGTGTCTACAACCCGCCCGTGTGCCCAACAACGCCCGTGCACCTCTTCATGCTGGACACAGGGTTGTACCCCCACCAAGATTTTGGGAGTCGCATATCCGCTGATTCACATTGCGCCCTCTCCACGGCGGCCTGCGCTAACAACACGCCGCCGTGGCTCGACATATACGGTCACGGCACCGCAACGACGGGGCTTGTCACGGGATCAATCACCGGTGTGTACCCCTGGTGCACAATTCACGCGGTCAAGGTGCTTGGCGACGATGGATCCGGGTCCTCGAGCGGGGTTGCGTCCGGGGTGGAATGGGTGCTGAACTATGTCACATCCAACGCAATCCCGCGTAGCGTGTTGTCGGCAAGTTTGGGCGGAGGGTACTCGCTGCTTCTGAACGCGTACTTCGACGAGCTGACATATGCGGGTGTTATCCCCGTCGTGGCGGCGGGCAATAGCGCAGAAAACTCGTGTGGCTCCAGCCCAGCCTCAAGCCCCTCAGTCATTACCGTCGGCGCTGTGAACTCTACCAACACGCTGGCGAGCTTCTCGGATTTTGGCCCTTGCGTGGATGTGTACACACAGGGTGTAAATGTTGTCTCAACGTCGCGTGGTGCACCAGGGAACCTGTATGAGTTTGCGTCTGGTACGTCTCTGGCAACGCCGCTGGTTTCGGGCGCCGTGGCAATGTACCTTGCTACGAATGGGGTCTGCGC
>JAYVEE010000222.1:0-12061 GCA_043749005.1 Polaromonas sp.
AAGTGGTAGTACATGCTGGCGCTCTTGATGCCGACCTGTTCTGCGAGGTCACGAAAATTCAATCCACCATAGCCCCGTGCCTGTGCGACCCGCGTGGCGACAACCAGGATTTTTTCCCTGGAGTTTGAACTGACTTCAATTTTTACTGCCTCAGCCATCGAAATAAAAAAAGTGTGGACAGCCTGTATTGTATCTTCTGTCGTTAAACTACCATGTGGTCGGTAGTTGGACAGTCTAGCTGCACGATTGGCTCATCCGGTGTGCGTCGCTGAGGCTCGCCACACTATTTTTTAACTCTCGGAAACCATCTCCAATGACAAGCAAGCTCCGCCTTTTTACCTCGCCTTCAGCGTTTCCGAATCCACAGCGCCTGCGTCTGTTCCTGCACGAAAAGGGTATTGCCGATCAGTTCGAGGAGCGTATTTATGACATGTCGCCAGTCGGCGAGCAGCGTCAGTGGCCCCATCTGAAAATGAACCCGTGGGGCGAGACGCCTACCCTTGAACTGTCGGACGGCAGCTACCTCGCCGAGACTGCCGCCATCGTTCGGTATCTTGACCAGTCTTATCCTGGGCGGCGAATCATGGGCGTTGATCCCTTGCAGCAGGGGCTGGACACCATGTGGGAAAACCGCATTTGGGTGCATATCCTCTACCGGATCGTCACGATGTTTCATGTCCTGCACAACGGGCTCGGACCCAAGATTGAATTGACCAGTAATCCCGCCTGGGGCGAGCATTGCCGCAAGGAGGCGCTGGCGCATGCGGGCCTGGTCAACCAACATCTTTCGGACGGACGCGAATGGATACTCGGTGGAGACGAGCCCACTTTTGCGGACATCACGATGGCAACCGCAATCGCGTTTTCCAAGTTTCCGATTAACGCCACCCCGCTGGATGAGCGTTTCGGGCATGTGTATGCGTTCTGGCACCGCTGGCAGCTTCGACCTAGCTTCCAGGCGGCCTATGCCGACCGCAACAGCGGTGTACTGGAGCTGGATAGTCCGGGTAGCCAACCCGCTACGCTCATCACTATGAGTTGACTGCCCGTGACCTGCCCCCGCAAACCGTATATTCATTTTTCCAGGAAGTGCGTCAACCCGGAGGAGGAAATCATTGGTTTTCTGCGGCCGGCCGAGGCGGGCATGCCGATCAAGGAGATCGGGCGCAAACACGGCTTCAGTGATGCGTCGTTTTACAAGTGGCGCCCCAACTTCGCGGGCATGAACGCAAGCGAAGCCCAGCGGCTGCGTGAACTGGAACTCGAGAACGGCAAGCTCAAGCGGTTGCTAGCCGAGGCGCACCTGGACATCTACGCGCTTAAGAGCGTCTTTGGCACAAAGCGCAAGCCCCACAAGTCAAACGCGCGGCGATTGGATGCCCGGTGTGTGAACACCGAATGTCCGATTGCCATGCCTGCGCCTTTGTGTTGCAAGGCCGTGATACCTAACGCCATGAGAGCCAGACCAGGTCTCACGGACTGGCCTGCTACGAGTCAAAAGGGCTATTTTAGATAAAATAAGTGCTTGCAGACCAATAAAAACAGGTGTAAGCAGCTACTGAATATATAGCACATAAGAGCTACTGTTTTTGCCTCTGCGCTGTCAAGGCGGTTGCAAAGTTGAGATGTTTAAAAAAATTGGAGTCTGACAGCAACTCTTCCACTGATTGGGCGGCTGGTCTTTTAAGTTCAAATATCGCAGTAAGCTGACACTGCTTTGCGAAGCTTAGCCCACACCGACCTGCCGGCTGCATGACGCCGCCGTTTTAAACTGTATGCATGCTCCCAATCTTCCAGCGTGTTGCCGGCTTTGCCGTCCTTCAGTTTCAACGCCTCGTCAGCCTCGTCAAACGCTATCCCGTTCGGGCGGCTTTGGCGCTGCCGGCGCTGGTGCTGCTCTATGTGCTGGTACTGATTCCATTCACGCCTGGTGTCGGCGACCTGCGCAAAGCCAAGTCTGAACTGCCGTCGGTGCTATTGGCGTCTGACGGCTCTGTATTGGCCGAATACCGGCGCAGCAACCGGCGCTGGGTGGCGCTGGACAAAATATCGCCCCATGTCGTCAATGCGCTAATTGCGACTGAAGACCACCGCTTCTATATCCACCACGGGATTGACTTTCGCCGGACTCTGGGGGCGGTGGTCAGCACCTTGTCGGGCGAACTGCAGGGTGGCTCAACCATCACCCAGCAACTGGCGCGCAACCTGTACCCCGAAGACATTGGACGCAATGCCACCATCACGCGCAAAGTCAAGGAAGCGATTACCGCGCTGAAAATCGAGGCGGTTTATTCCAAGGCCGAGATTCTTGAAACATACCTCAATACCGTGCCTTTTTTGTACAACGCCTTCGGCATTGAAATGGCCGCCCGAACTTATTTCGACAAGTCTGCCGACAAGCTGGATGTGCTGGAAAGCGCCACGCTGATTGGCATGCTCAAAGGCACCAGTTATTACAACCCGGTGCAAAATCCAGAACGGTCGCTCAAAAGACGTAACCTGGTGCTGGCGCAAATGGCCAAGCATGGCAAGCTGGATCCGGCTCGCCTGGAAGCGTTGAACAAGCGGCCGCTGCGGCTTGACTTCGAGCGTCAGGTCGAGCCGATTGGCCCAGCGCCGCATGTGGCGCAGCATCTGCGCAAATGGTTGGTTGGCTGGGCAGACAGCAAGGGCTATAACATTCACGCCGATGGTCTGCGAGTGCGCACCACGCTGGACGCCAATATTCAAAAGCTGGCCAACCAGGCGGTGAACCGACAGCTTGCGCAATTGCAAAAGCTGGCCGACAGGCAACGCAAGGCAAAAGGCGACCCGGGGGTGCTTCAAGCCGGCTTTTTGGCACTGGACCCGCGCAGTGGCGCAATTCGTGCCTGGGTGGGCAGTCGTGATTTTGCGCAAGAACAGTTTGACCATGTCAGCCAGGCGCGCCGCCAGCCAGGCTCAACCTTCAAGCCTTTCGTTTACGGCGCAGCGTTCATGCAGGGCCTTAGTCCAGAATTCACCTTTATCGACCAGCCGGTGGCCATCACTTCCGGTGGCGGCGATGTGTGGTCACCCAGCGATGCCACGGCGCCTACCTACCAGCCCACCAGTCTGCGCGATGGCCTGGTCTATTCCAAAAACACCATTACCGCACAGTTGATTCAAAAAATCGGACCTGAAAGTGTGGGGAATCTGGCCCAGGCTCTTGGGGTCAGGCAAAGCAAGCTCGACCTGGTGCCGTCGCTTGCGCTGGGTACCAGCCCGGTGACACTGCTGGAAATGGTGACGGCCTACGGCACCATTGCCAACGGCGGTGGTTACCAAATACCTTTTATGGTGGCCAGCGTCGAAGACCGCAAAGGCAATTTGCTTGAAGCATTTGCGCCGGTGCGTGAGTTGGCACTGGCCATGCCGCGCGCCACTTCTTTGGTGCTGGTGGACGCGATGCGCGGCGTGATTGACCAGGGAACTGGTAGCGCGATTCGCCAGCGCTACGGGATCCAGGCAGATGTGGCCGGAAAAACCGGTACGACGCAGGACAACACCGATGGCTGGTTCATCATGATGAACCCCCAACTGGTGGCTGGCGCGCGCGTGGGGTTCAACGACAACAGCGACACCATGGGTTCCTGGGGGCAGGGCGCCCGCAGTGCGCTGCCAATTGTCGGGGATGTGTTTCAGGGCGCGTTTCGCAACCGCTGGCTTGACGCCAATGCCCAGTTCGACATCCCGCGCAGAATACCGTCGCCGCCTCAGCCGTTTCCAGAAGGCCAGCAGCGGCAACAGCAAAACGATCCATTGGGGGAAATTATTAACAGCATTTTTGGCAAATTACTGAAGCAAATTCAGTAACGGCGGCTCTTAATCAGCTTACGCCGACTGCAACCTCAATGCGCACCTGAGCCAGCAGGCTCTGCAACGAATTCACCTGCCCTCAGTCCGGCCACGCAGGGCATTATTTTGCTGTTGTCGTTTGCCACCTTCGCCAGCTTGATGGCGCAGAAAAATTAATTGGACTCCGACCCCGATTACCCGTTGCGCACGCCTTGTTCAATGACCCAGACGTTGATCGACTCAAACCCGTCTGGCTGTGCATCGCTGGGCTGCCAGGTCCACCCCGGCAGGCCAGAAGCAAACCAGGCCACATGCTGGCCGGTACCTGAAGCAATCTCCAGCGCATTGCCACGCTCGGGTAAAACTGTCAGGAGCACCTCAAGAATCGCCTGCTTGTTGCGGTCAGCGGCGGGGCTGTAGTCGGGTGAGGTCATGGGCTATTTTGAACCGGCAGCGCCGCACCCCAATAGTGAAACGTAAACGGCTTGGGCCCCGGTAAATACCCAGTTTCAAGACTTGGCAGCCTAAAGCCCGCGCCCCGCAGCAGCGCCGGAATGTCGCGGCCCAGGTGGCAGCCGCCGGCCACCTTGCCCCACAACGGCTGCAGCCGCTCTTGCCAACGCGCCACCGACGCATCGGGCGCATGGCCGTGCTCACAAAACAGCAGCTTGCCTGTTGGTTTGAGTACGCGGTGCATCTCCAGCAGGGCGCTCTGCGCATCAGGAATGGTGCACAGCGTGTAGGTGATCAGCACCGTGTCAAAGCTCGCGTCGGGTAGCGGAATTTTTTCTGCTGACAGGCCAACCAGGTCAACGGGTAGCCCGGCCTTGGCAATGCGTTCCAGCGCCAGCGGGTGCATTTGCAGCGCCGGGTCCAAGCCAGTGATGTTCGTGACTTGCTGCTTGTTGTAGTGGCGCATGTTCAAGCCCGTGCCAATACCCACCTCAAGTACGTGCCCCGCAGCTTGCGGCACCACCAATTGGCGCATGCGGCTGACCATCGGCATGCCGCAGGCCCAGTCCAGCGCTGTGGGGAGAATGTGGCGATCGTACCAGTTGGGCAGCATCACTGCCTTGCTTGTGCGTCCTCTTTGGCCCGCATTTTGGCGGCGATGTAGTCGCCGTGTTTGACATGCAGCAGGCTTGCAATTTTGCTGATCAGGTGGTTCTCGTTCTCGTCGATCGAGCCGTCAGCATAGGCCACTTGCCACATGAACTCCACCACCTGAATCTTTTGCTCTTGGGTAAAGCTGTCGTTCATCAGGCTGGTAAAGCTGAAGTAATCATTCGCGCCTTTGGCGGTTTGTTCGGCTTGCACCATCAGCTGCGCCAAGGCGTCCTCGCTCAATGCAAAGCGCTTGCGCAAGGCACTCAATGCCAGGGCGCGCTCAGCCCCGCTCAAGGTGTCATCTGAGCGCATGACGTTAAACAGCAACACGGCCGTGGCCAACTGCGGGTTACCGCCTGCCTGCGCCGCTGTGGTGCCGTCGGGGATGAAAAAACTGGTGAGCAGGTTTTGTAGGGCGCTGAGCATGGGTTGGGGCTGGGGAGTCTGGTTTGAATGGCGGGTCAATGACAACTATTGCTTGTCGCATTCACGTTGCCAAAGCGTACAAAAAGGTGCGGCGGTAATTGACTGCTTTGTGTGACTACTTTGTGGGCTAAAAACTAACTTAGTTCCCGCGCGAAATCTGCAAGCGGCCAGCAAAACAGCGCAGATTTCAGCTCGGAAAGGCTCTTAAATTCGCATGAGTTCAATCAGACCGAAGTTTTGAGATTTAAATTGGCGTCTGATCCTAATTCTTCCAACTCTTCCGCAAAAAAGTGCAGCATACCGTCAGCCAGGTATGTTCTGCCGTGTCCAGCGCACGATGTCGCTGGCGCTCATGGCACCGGCCTGGCGGGCCACCTCGCGGCCATTGATAAACAGCGCCAGCGTCGGAATGCTGCGGATCTGGTAGCGCGACCCCAGCGCCTGCTGCGCCTCGGTGTCCACCTTGGCCACGCGCACACCAGGCTCCAGCTGGGCTGCCGCCTGCACGTAGCCAGGGGCCATCTGGCGGCACGGGCCGCACCACGGCGCCCAGAAGTCCACCAGCAGCGGGATCTGGTTGCGCTGCAGGTGCTTGTCAAATGCGGCCTCGGCCAGGTCGACCGGCTTGCCAGTAAACAGCAGCTGCTTGCATTGCCCGCAGTTGGGCGCGCTGGCAAGCTGGTCCGCACGCACGCGGTTGGTGGTTTGGCAATGGGGGCAGACGATGTGGAGTGATTCGCTCATACGGCTTAGTTTGAGGTGGGTGCGCTGGAATGCAAGACTAACGTAACCGCTTAAGATCACGCTTAAACATTTTTACCTCAACTGAAAGAAGACCATGTCGATCATTGTTTCCCTCATCATCTATCTCATCGTTTTAGGCCTGATTTACTGGCTGGTGATGATGCTGCCACTCCCAGCCCCATTCGGGTTGATCATTCGCATCTTGTTTGTACTGCTTGCAGTGTTGGCATGTTTGAGTCTGTTGGGTGTGGTGAAAGGCAACTACCTGCCCATCATTCGGATTTAGTCCAAAACCGACTTGTTAACGGTGCTACGTTTCAACACGGCGCCCAAAAGTCAACCAGCACAGGGATCTGATTGCGCAACAGGTGCTTGTCAAATGCGGCCTCGGTCAAGTCGACCGGCTTGCCGGTGAACAGCGGCTGCTTGTATTGCCCGCAGTAAGGCGCGCTGACAAGCTGGTCCGCACGCACGCGGTTGGTGGTTTGGCAATGGGGGCAGACGATGTGCAGGAGATCGCCATACGGCTCAGTTTGTGGCTGGCGGGTTGGAATGCAAGGCTTACCGGGCTGCCCTGCCTGAAACGGGGACAACTTCCAATTCATTCACTCCTGTTTTCATAGCTGCTTGCGCCCGTATTTGTTGGTCTGTAGGCCTAAAATACAGGAAAAAATAGGTCAAAAACGGCATTTCAGGGATTTTTCGAGCCTGAACCTGCCCGAAGTCGGTCTTTTGACTTCAAAATTCGGCTGCTTCCAAACTAAAATTGGCCAAAAGCCAATCAATATCTGCGCAAGCAGCTACGAATTAAATAGCAAGAATAGTTAATTCGAGTCTGACCCTGTTTTTCCCAAGGTAAATTCAATCAACATTGAGCTGGCGGAGTATGGGCAACTGTCGCCTGGCATACGGCACTTTGATGCCATAGGCAGCGGCGAGTGCTTCAGCTTGTTTTGCGGATTGCGCCAACGCTTTTTCTAACTCTTTGGGTGATGGCGTCAGAAAGTTTTGCGGAGTTTTTGTAGTTTTTGCCATGTTGTGATCTCGCTAATGGTCAATTGGTCTGCCGCCTGAAATTTATTGGAGTCTTCCCCACGATTCTTTGCCGGGTTACCTTAGTCTGATGTCAATTTCCGCACCGATTTTTCATGGTTTAACTTCCTCTAAGCTCACTTGCTAGATGTATTTTTTTATCCAACTCAGGTAGGGAGAGCTAGACTGCCTTGCCTCTGCAAGCACCTCTGTTACTTCAGCATCAATTCCATCCAAGAACTTTAACGCCAACAGCCGACGCAGAAGTTCCGATCTGGCTTTCAAAAGTGCAGGCCTTGCGTTCAATCCGAATATATCCACTGTGGTTTGCCCTCGGACATCGCGCGGCCGAACAAAAGCGATTTTTGTAATGGGGTCATAAATAAAATCCATATGTGCTTCTGGATTTTCTAAACTCGGGTCAATCAATAATCCACCGTCACTGGGCTTCGGGAACTTAATGCCTTTATGAGCTCGATCATTGCACTTAGGGCAACATAACAAAAGGTTGCTCCAAGCATAAGTCAATGAAACATATCGTTGCTTTGGTCTGAAGTGTTCTATCTGCGGAGTTGCAACTGTCTCAATAACACTCTCACAATATGCGCATTTGCTATGACACATCTCGCTAAGTGCAACTTTAATTTTTCTATTGGCGTATCTTCCCTGAAGTTTTTTGAATTTAGCTGAGTCCCGATTTTTTCTCGCTGCTCTCAATTCGAGTAACCAATTGGCCCTTCGTGAAGCCAAGTAGTTTGGTTCAGCGGTTCGTTCAATTGAGATCATTTCAAATGCTTAGTCGCTAGTTCTGCTACGCGTTTTTCAATTGGCGACGGGTAAGTGTCGATGCCGTAAGGGTTGTTTGTCTGAACAAAGTGAATCGCCCCGGGTTTCGTGGAGGCCCGTTGGGTTAAGTCAGGCCGACATCGCAGCCTGACTGGCTAATTGCCGATAGTAGTTATCTTCAGCTTCGGCAGGAGGAATGTATCCGATAGGCTCAAGCAGTCGGTGATGGTTAAACCAGGACACCCATTCAAGCGTAGCAAGTTCCAGTGATTCCTTGGTTTCCCAGGGCGCCCTGCGGTGAATTAATTCGGTCTTATACAGGCCGTTGATGGTTTCAGCCAAGGCGTTGTCATAACTGTCACCTCGGCTGCCTACCGATGGTTCTATGCCAGCTTCTGCCAGCCGCTCGCTGTACCGAATGGATACGTATTGCGAACCCCTGTCGCTGTGATGAATCAAGGCATCGCAACGTTCGGGTTGGCGGTCATACAAGGCTTGCTCCAATGCATCGAGCACGAAGTCTGTTCGCATGGAACTGCTCTGGCGCCAGCCCACAATTCGGCGAGCGTAGACGTCAATCACAAAGGCCACGTATTGCCAGCCCTGCCAGGTAGACACGTACGTGAAGTCCGATACCCAGAGCTGATTGGGACGATCGGCCTTGAATTGCCGGTTGACACGATCCAGTGGTCGGGCAGCGGTCATATCGCCAATGGTCGTGCGCACCACCTTGCCACGGCGCACACCGCGCAAGCCCAAGCTTCGCATCAACCGCTCGACCGTGCAGCGTGCTACTGTGATGCTCTCTCGCCGCATTTGCTTGTAGACCTTATCGGCGCCGTAGACCCGCATGTTGGCCTGCCAGACCCGCCAGATCTCCGGCTTGAGGGTGTCGTCTAGCTTGGCACGTGCACAGCGCAAATCCGAGTTGCGCTGCTGGGCCGCATGGCGGCGATAGCCCGACGGGGCAATCTGCAAGACCTTGCAGATTGGCTCGACCCCGTGGGTATGGCGATGCTCGTCAATAAACTGTCTCAGGACTTGCATCGGCGGTCGAGCTCCGCCGATGCAAAAAAAGCACTCGCCAGCTTGAGGATTTCGTTGGCCCTGCGCAGTTCCTTGTTCTCGCGCTCCAGCTCCTTGACACGCTGCGCTTCTGCGGTAGTGACACCGTCACGCAGGCCCGTATCGACCTCCACGCGCTTGACCCATTCATTGAGCGTCTGCGGTACGCAGCCAATCTTTGGGGCGATGGATTCAATGGCCGCCCACAGCGAGGGGTAACCGCCTCGGTGCTCCTGCACCAGTAGCCCTTGAATGTCTGCCGTGCGGGCGCTCAGCGTCTTGGCCTGGTCTCGGCCGACACCACACAGCGAGAAAAACAATCCGTTCTTCTGCGCATTCCTTTCGATTTCGTATCCAGCTTCTACCAGGTAGTTGGACAGGTGGGCGCGGTACATCGCCCCCAGGGCTTTAATGTTCTGACGGATGGCTATCAAGTTTTAGGTTTGAACGACCGGGTTTGGCGCAGAGGACCGGCAGGAACTTCATGGGCAGACGCGTAGTGACCCTGGATGCGACCTTATCCTGCTCATGTCAGAAAAATATCTTCAACCCCGCTCCGGTAGAACAGCAGCTTAACCAGTTGTGACTATTGATCTGCGGCCGATGCAACTGGTTTGGCTGGCGGCGGCGGGCTTTATCGTCGCCGCGGGCAGCTGCAAACGGTGTGCTCCCAGAAGTGCCTGAGCGGCATGGTCGTCGCCGTCAAGTTGCTGCGAAATTCGGCATGATCCATCCGTTTCCCTCTCGGCTGAATGACAGTAAACCCCTATGCGCCGCGCCTTGGCCGATGTACGAATTGGCACCGACTACACAACCAGGCGGTCCCAGCTGCCATAGTGCTCATCGCTGCGCCGACCGCGCGGCAGGCTCAGCGCAATCACCGCGATTCCGACCGCGACGCCTGTGGCAGTGGCCGGCAACGACCCTCCGTCCAAAATCCACGGTGCGGCGATCAGCCAGATGCCGAACGCCACGTTGATGAAACGAAGTGCTCGGCCGACTTCAGCCATCGCCGCAACCGAGACAGTGACGATCAGCGCACCAACAAGATGGTCGCTATCGGCCATCGGCTGTTCGGTGCCAAAGATTATGCGAGTGAACATCAACCCGATGCCGAGGAGCACGCAGGCCGCAAGCGTCCACGGCAGCTGCACGCCGCGAAGTGCGGACGCGGATGCCGGGGCGAGCGCGGCGTCGAAGTCGGGCTGCTGGTCGCGCCCACTACCCGGGGCGGCGCCGCCCATGAAGAACGTGCGCCAGAACGGTTCGCCGCGGCGATGGCTTTGCACCAGGAACTGTATGGTCGCGATGATCTCGTCGAGCGCGAAAGGGATCATGATCACCATTGCCAGCGCGGCGAGCAGACACAGCGTACACCAAGTGCCGATAACGATCGGCTGGATAATGATGAAGTAGATGCTGATCGCGCCAAGCGGCACCACCACGATGCCGAACGCCACCGCCATCCAGGGCATCGTGCGCCAGCGCTGCCGTCCGCCCATCACGCCCATCAGTACTTCCAGCATATAGGTCAGGGCGCCGAGTCCGCCATCGGCGATCGGCCAGACCTTGGAGACGTCGGACGTGATGATGGTCTCGGTGCCGTTACGGTCGCCTTGCCCTGGGAAGAAGGGTTCCCACACGCCGTCGACGTGCCCAAGCTGGTAGGCGGCGAGATGGCGTGCGATGAGGAACCCAATGAAAGCGAGCGTAACGATCGGCAGGCGCTGCAGGTACGTCGAGGGCGAATAGGTCCAGCCGACCGGCAGATCCGACTCGTCCATCATCGACGTCATGCTCATGCCGGGCATCATCGGAACGAGGATCGCGAAGGTGATCACCAGCGCCCCGACCAGGGTGTCGTTGGCATAGGCCGCTGCGCTCGGAGCCCAGAACACGAGCGGCGCGAAGAGAAGCCAGAAGCCGACAGCGGCATTCGCCCATTGCGCCCACGAGAAGCGCGGCGACAAGGACAGGGCGCTGAACAGCATGATGAACGCGCCGCTCGCGATGTCGCTCCAGCCGAGCCACGCCATGCGCAACGCCGGGTCCGACAGTCCGCGCTCGGTGGCGACTTGCCTGACAGCTTCGCCGAAGATTTGCGAATCGAAGGCGCCGAAGGCGAAGGCGCTGCTGACGAGCCACGCGCCGAGCATCATGTTGAAGAAGTGAACCCACAGCATGTCGAAGTGCATGCCTCGCATCTGCTGCATGTGCTTTTGCATGCTCCCCGCATCGTGTCCACTGGTCTTGCCGTGCTGAGCGCTGCGGTCAAGCACTGCGGGGGAATGATCCGCCACCACAGCATCATTGAGCTTGTTGCTGCGATACCAGGCGGGCGGATCGGCCTTCAGTCCCTCGATGATCTTAGGCAACGTGTCGAGCACGGCGTGCCTCGGACGCCAGCCGAGCAGATTCTTGGCATGCGAAATGTCGATCTCGTAGTGGTCGCTCGCGATGTCGACCATCCACGATCGGATAAATGGATCCTCGTCGAAAACCTTCGTTTCGAGCGCGGCGCCGATACTCGCGACGCTTGACGGAATCTCCTTCGTGTCCCATTTCTCTCCATGCACGAGGCAGCCGATGGCATCCTGAAGTTCGCGAAATGTTACTGTCCTGGGTTCACCCAGCAGCAAAGGCAGCTCGGCTGGGAGGTCCTGACGGTGATCAACGATGCGCTGAAGCGCATCGGTCAGGTCGTCCAGATGAAGAAAGGGCTGCCCGGTGTCGAGACTGCCCGGATAAACCCGGCTGCTCAGCTGGCGTTCATAGATGCGAGCGATCTGGTGCGCGAGGAAGGCAGCGTGCCCCTGGTCGTCATAGACACCGGCAGGCCGAATGAATACCGCCGGAATCGCGCCGCGCTCCTTGCGGATCAGCTTCTCCGTCTTGATCTTCGACTCGCGGTACGGCAGCTTCGGGTCGAGCGGCCAGTCTTCGTTTATCAGTTGCCCGGGTCGACCCGGTGCGTGAACCAACAGCGTACTGGTGAACACAAACTGCTCGACCTCGAAGCTCTGCAGCTCACGGAGCAGCCGCTGCGTGCCGTGAACGGTGATCCGGTCGTAGTCGGGATGCGGTG
>JAYVEE010000223.1:0-3779 GCA_043749005.1 Polaromonas sp.
TGGGCAACACTTATTACCGCCATTGGCTCACCGCCATTGAGACACTGGTCAGCGCCAAGGGCATCAGCTCGCCCGAAGAGTTGCACCGCTATCGACGGGCGTGGGAACATGCTGCTGACCGCGTGCCGCATGGGCAGTCAATCGAACTATGTGAAAGGGATTTTGAGGACTGATGGCGCCGGACAGATATACCCAAGCTTGAGGCATTTCCAAAAGCTTTGGGAGTATGCGGCAATTCTGCGCTGGTAACTGCTGCATTTAAGGCGTACGAAGGAAACTTAAATATCCGCGGGCCAATGTCCGCTTTGTGCAACTAAATTCGGCAGTGCGGATTCCTGCTTTGTCGTGGAAAGGTCCAATTACCGAACCGGCGCTTTGGGCGATGACCGCTATTGGAAAGCAAATCACGATCAAATATCAGTGCGTAATCCAGTATTGGAAAACACCGGCTTTATGGAGTTACAGCAGTCCGGAGTAGGTACGACATGGCTGAGGCCTGAAGCAGCGGGGTTAGTAGCGAAATGCGGCAACGTGATTAATTAAGACCAAAAATCAGGCCATGCGGGCCATATCTCGAACGTCGCTGCATAAGTCAGAGCGGTTCAGACCATGCATCGGTAGCACAACTAAAAGCTCAAGGCGTCGGCGAAGTAAATAAAGGCTTCGCAGACATAAAAGCCGCAAATCTCTATCAGTGCGATCGGCGGCTAATACTGGCAAGCAACCCCAGAGCGCAGTATTCGGCTGGCCAGGCCAACTCGGGTGCAAGTGAACTGTTGCCGCACCAAGTGAAATGACGAAATCCATACGCTGAGCACCACTGCGGCAGAAGTCAGTCCAGGGCTTTGCGTAAAGGCCTTTCGATGGCATAGCAAATGCTGCCAGTACATCGAGTACGGCCTGAGGTAGGGTCTCGCCCGTTTAACCGGGCACGCCGCACGACGTTGCCTTGAATTTTCCTTTGCCCAGTTGGGTGAGGCAAGCCTTAGCCAATATGCGGCGTACGGCGTTTTCGCGAGATGCAAAAAGTACGGTAATCGATTGGCCGGTCATCGCTGCCCAACTTCTGAGGGTAATTTCAAATACGGAGCTATTCAATCAGCTCTGTTGCGGTGGCATACTCGTCTGCATTAGTTTCGCGCGCGGGGTTTCAATTGAATAGACATTTTCATCGGTGGAGTTGGCTTGTCATAGTTTTTTGGTTCGCTACTTCAGTATATGCACAAGTATGCTCGGGTCCAGGGAAAGATGGCCCGAACAACGCACTGAACGGCATCATCAACACTTACTACGGTGCCACGGCTAGTGCCGCTGCCGGTGCAAAGACAATCAATTTAGGTGTGCCCACAGGCAGCGCCACGGCCTTATCGGCGGGGGATATGGTGTTGGTGATCCAAATGCAAGATGGTGTCAATGCAGCTAATTTTGGTATCGCCTCAGTCGCCAGCTACGGGATATCCTCAGGGACTGCCGGAAACTATGAATATGCTCTGGTTGATCAATTTGCAGCAAACGTACTGACTCTGCGCAACCCATTAATTAACTCATACAGTCAGGCGACCACCCCGGGGACAGCACAGCAGACGTTTCAGGCAGTTAGAGTTCCGCAATATTCAGGTGCAACGGTTCCAGTTGCAAATACAGTAACGCCTTCGCGGTGGAACGGTCTAACTGGGGGCATCGTGGCCATCGACGTGGCCAGTCAACTGACGCTATCTGGCGCTATTGATGCAAGCGGCTACGGTTTTCGGGGGGGCGGCGGCCAGATTTTCAGCGCTGCAGCGACCAACGCCAACGCAGTGACGGATGCCGGATTTTCAACTAACAACTCCAACGGTGCAATGAAGGGTGAGGGGACAGCGGGTACGCCTTGCGGTACCTTCGATGGCGCTGGTACCTACGCTTACAACTGCGCCGTGACCGGCGGCGCTGATCTTTATCCAAATGGAGATAACGGCTACGGCGCTCCTGGCAATGCAGGCGGAGGCGGCAATGACTCAGACCTCGCCAACAACACGCAGAACTCTGGCGGCGGTGGCGGCGGTAATGCGGGCGCTGGCGGTCAAGGTGGCAACACCTGGAGCACCAATCAAAATATTGGAGGGCGTGGAGGTAGAGTGTTTTCAGTTTCGAGCACGGCCGTTGTCATGGGTGGCGGTGGCGGAGCAGGCGTTACCAACAACGGTACGGCCGGTGCCGACAACACTTATTCGGGCGCACCTGGCGGCGGTGTGGTGCTCCTGCGCGTCGGCGCTGTAACCGGCAACGGTTCGGTCAAAGCCAACGGCAACAATGGCCAATTACCAAATGCAACCTGTTGTGACGACGGTGGTACCGGTGGTGGAGCTGGTGGATCGTTGGCCTTGCTTGCAAACAGCCCTGCGGGATGGGCCGGAATATCGGTTGCCGCCAACGGTGGCGCTGGAAGTAATACACCCAAAATAGGCACTAACGCACCACACGGTCCAGGCGGCGGCGGCGGCGGCGGCGCGCTTTTAAGTAACGGCGCTTTCGCATCCGTCTCTCTGGCTGGAGGTGCAAGCGGTTTGACGTCAGGTAGTCCGACTCAGTCGACTTTTTACCCTTATAACGCTTCGCCCGGCGGTGCTGGTTCCAGCAACTCGATTGCATTTGCAAGCGCAAACGGAAGCCAGCCTGGCGCTGTATGTTTGCCAAACTTGACGGTTAACAAGACCACCACCACGCCGTTGCGAACGGTACCCAGCCAGACGACCGCGCAGTATGTCCTTGCAGTCAGTAATCCAGGAACCAACAGTGGTGTCGCCTATGGCGTTTCACTATTGGATGTACTCCCGGTTCCGTTTGGGCTGGCCACTGCTACAGCGCTAGGCACGACGACTATTGCTGGGACGAGTACAAGTGGTCCGCTTCCGACAGTTCCGAGTTCCTCTGGCGTCACCACAACCGTGCTGTTCGGCACACCCGGCTCAACCACCAACACGTTCACGATCTTTCCTGGTGGCCAGATCACCGTGACATTTAACGTCAATCTGAACACCACGACCTATGCGACGTTTCAAAATTCAGCGTCGGTTACTTTTACCGATCCAACGCGCACCACTGGATCGGATGCGAATGCAAGCGGTGTGGCCAATCCTACAGTCAGCCCAGGGGGTAACTATTCGTCAGGCTCGACTGTCGGTGGTAGCAATTACAGCTCTGCATCATCGACTGGCGAGGATGTGAGGCTTTATGCAGGTCCAACCCTACTAACAATAACAAAGTCAAACGGTCGGACGACGCTCACTGCAGGACAAACAACCAGTTATACAGTCACGGTCGCAAATTTAGGGCCAACCAATGCGCCCGGTGCTGTACTTTATGACCCGATCGCGCCGGGCTTAAACTGCACCTCGGTTTCCTGCGCGGTAACAGCAGGTACGGCCAGTTGTCCGGTATCACCGACCATATCCGCCCTCCAAAGCAGCGGTTTGAGCATTACGCCAACCTTTAGTGCGAACTCGACATTGAGTTTTGTTGTTACTTGCGGCGTTACTGCCACTGGGCAGTAAGTTCGTGGGCTTTAAGTACTCAGCGTATTCGTCCGCCACCATCGGGGGCTATGCCAATGATGGGTATGCGCGAGACGGTATGCATCCAATCTAAATGAGCCTTCATGAATCGCAATTGTTGACGGGAATTTGGATAGTTGTGCATCTGAGCCACCCAGCGCCAAATCACCAATGACCGCTACCGCTGCATTTCAGCAGGCCGCCAGGACTGTCTCGAAAAGGAAGGGTCAATGTTGGCTTCCGGTT
>JAYVEE010000224.1:0-12027 GCA_043749005.1 Polaromonas sp.
CCATTGGCAATATAGTTTTTGGTGAAGTTGACGCCAAAGTCCGTGTAGCGACCAAACCCAGCTTCGTTGTAGGTTGTTGGGTTGTGTGCATTGGGCGACTGGTTGGGTTCAACCCAAGTTGTCTGGAACTGTGGAGGCGTGTTTACGCTTGCAAATGTAAACGCGTAAACCGGCAAACCCGTGGTGTCATCGTTCTGGGCGTTTCCGAGTCCGTCGGCTAGGCCGTATCCAACCGCGTTCGACTGCCCAGCAATAACCACAATGTCGTAGCCAATTGGTGGACCAGTCAGAGGCGCGGGCGTAACTGGCGTGGGTTTGACAGGATCTGGTGTGAGCGTACCCACAACATAAAGTTGCACGCTAGACACAAAGTTTGTGGTGGCGTTGACGCTGTTTGTAAAGGAAAACCCATCCCACGTATTGGTGGGATAAGAGTAAGGGGAGTAGTAGGGTGTGAAGGCGCCGCACACAAACCCGGACGCATAGGTGGGCGCGGCGCGAAGGGCACCAAATGACTGTGCGTCGTACTGCAGCCCCACGAATGCGTCGTATGGAGGCGGCGAATAGGGCGCCTGGATATTGAGTGGCGCAAACCCAAGGACGTTTGGTGAAATCGCAGGGTTTGTGTTCTGAAACCAGTGGTTGTACACACCCACATCTGGCCAAGTCAGGATGAACTCGAACGTTCCGCCGCCGTTCTTGTATTTACGAATGGAATTGAGGTCCGCAAAGTAGTGCGGTACGTCAAAGGAACCGCTGTAGGGGGTTTGGAACAGCGACACGTTCCCGGGCGTTGTCAAAACTCCTCTCTGAGATAACACAAGAACCGCATTCGACGGCAAGAAAGCTGGTCTGGATGGAACAGACCCGGTGGGTGGCGGAGGCGATGTGGCAGTGGATGGTGGAGAGGCAGTGGGTGGTGGAGAGGCAGTGGGTGGCGGAAAGGCAGTGGGTAGTGTAGAGACTGGCGGGACGGCAGTGGGTGTTGGGGCGGAACTGGGTGTCGGGGCAACGGTTGGTGGTGGGGGTGATGGTGGTGGTGTGAGAAAAGCAGCGGAAGGTGCGATGGGTGGACTGGGTGGCAAAGGCGTTTTTGGTGCACCCAGTGCAGATGTTGGCAATTTGTCAACCAAAATCCAAGCCACAATGCCGGAAATGGCGAGAGCCGCAATAACTGCGCTGGTGATCACAATAAAATGGTTGTTTCTTGGACGCTTCTGGAGGCGCATTGTATTTATCCAAACCACATTTGTTAGATAGTCTGGTCTTTATACTAAAAAAATGAAAGTCCCCGTTTCTGTCTTTGTATTGACAACCAGCCTTTCAATAACACTAAAAAATGAGCACATGCAGATGCTTGCAATATGGTGTGCTGTGATTTCTGGTTTTGTGGTTGCCAATCAACTTCGGAGAGAGTACCCTGTCGCTGCTGACGCGGCGGGAATGGTGGTGGTTTTGGGTTTTTGTGGAACGGCTTTTCACGTGGTTCTGGCAATTCTTGGAGTTTTTTAAAATTTAAAGTGCCCACCGTACCGTCTCAATTTTATTTTTTTATCACACACCACTCCGTCTCTACTCCCCTCATCTCGTTTCGCCGCGGCGCCTTGTGCAGCAACGTATCAGCAACAAACACTGGTGCGTGCCATATGCGTATCCATCCCATACCGCAACATGCACCGCACTTGCCGCACACCGCAACCCTGCCTTCGCTTGCGGCGGACCGGGCACTGGGTGGGTGAAAAACAATTGTGCAGCACGGCAAGAGCTCCAAGCCGTTTGCTTGGGTGGACGGATGGTGGTGCACGCCGTCTCTCAACCTCTCTCTCAATCTCAACACTCTGTTGTGGTCACACGTATCACACAGGTCTCACGCTGCTCAACAATGAGCGACTCCGACACCGAAGAGCCGCAGTTTGACTCGCGCACTGTCAAGAGCCTCCAACGTTTGCAAAAGTACTTTGAGCCGAGCAGCGCGGGCAACAAGCTTGTGCCTCGCAAATGCGGCGACGCCGAGTTCGAGGTCTTTCTGTCTGTCGCGCCGTCGCGGACCCAGAGAGGGCGTGCCGTTGAGCTTGGGCGCGTGCGTGTGCTCGGGCCCACGTGCTCGCGCCTCGAGCTTGAGCGCAAAAACCTTGTTGCCGAATTTGTTCCCTACGGAGAGCGCGGGACCGTCGTGCGTGTCACGGACCACGGCGTGCCGACAACCTACAAGTTTGCCGCGCTTGTGTTTTTTGCGCCAGGGCTTGAGCTCCTTGGGGAGGCGGATGTTGAGTGGGTTTGATCACAACCAACAATCAGAGCCTTGACTTTCAACCCACGTTGGCCAAAAAGCCAGCAGCATTGTCACAAGTGCAAGGTCGTCACTTTGACCAAACGATTTACCACTCATCTCAACTCGCGCTTTTTTGTGTTGCTGATCGCGCGTTGGCTCTTTTACGACGTAACGGAAGGCTTGAAGTTGTTTGATCAACTCGTCCTGAATGTGTTCAGTACCTGATTTAAAAGGTGTACACAGGCGTATGGAATCAAGCCGTAAAAGACGACTCAAATCCGCACGAGCTCGTGCTTTATTATCTGCTGTGGTGATAAAACCTACCGCTTTCTTTTCACCAGCATCAGATGACCAGAATGCAATTGGTTTGAAGCCTCCAATGATGTTTGCAATGCGAGAAGCCAAGGGTCCACCCCCGTAGTTTCGCTCTATGCCCACCAATATTTGAGTGGCGCTGAACTCCGGATCTTCACGTATCAATGTAAAGAAACGTCGAAGAAACGTCTCTTGTTCCTCGTCGTTTTTGACAACAGAGGCATCGCACCCCAGTATAACCAACGTCTTTTCGGCTTCGTTCACATACCCGGCAACAACAGCAAGCGAGCTGCCGCCGCCGCCGGCAGGGTCCAATAGCACGTGTAGCGGCGAAGAGTTGATTGGGTGTGTTGATGAGTTCACCGCGCGACAAGGTTGACCCAAGCGCGCAATCAACTCGAAATCAAATGCGTTTTTTGTGCTGTTGGTTACAACACCGCAGTTCTCACGCAGCATTTTCTCTTTGTCGGCCGTCATCAGCTGTTTTATCAAGTCGCTACGTTCCTGCGTTTTCCAAGCCGGAAGGGCCGCGGAGTGCGCGCACTCAACCAAACCTTTGGATCGGCAAGCTTCGCAAACCAGCGTGATAGTGAGGCTTTTGAAAACCTTTTCGCCATTGGGTTTGGTGGCAAGCAAAAGCTGCGAGTAAAAATTGGATGAGTCCAGAGGCGTGCTGATCCCGATCAGCGTTGTGTCTCTCACTCCGAGAAGAGGAATGATGACCTCACTGAATACTTGGTAATCTAGGCGCGATGCCTCTTCCAAAATTATAATTTTACCTCCTTGTCCCTTCAACCCGCTGACACTCGAAGGAAACGAGTACAGTCGCCGCACGTCAGCGTCTCCGCCTCCTTCGGATCGGACGAAAAATTGCTCGTCGTTTTTTTTCTTGACACGCGATTTCCCACCAGGCATTGCCAGAAAGAATTCGTTGCAGAGTTCCAGTAGACTCGTTGAAGCGCGCTGGCCTGTCGAAAAGATTGATATCCACATTTTTGGACAGTAGTACAACATGACTGCGCAGAACATTGCCACAGAATAGGTTTTCCCCCATCGTCGCGGCGTGCAGACGAGAAGCTGCTGTTCAAGATTTAGGAGATTTCGCCTTTTGAGCACTCTGTCGCGACAGGCTTCAAAGTCTGCGGTCCCATAGATGTGTGGCAACGAAGAATTGATAAACTCCACGTGAAATTGCTTTTGTGATACAGACCGATCAACCCCGAGTTCGTCGAGTGCAGTCTCTATGTTGGCCAAAAGCTGGTCACCATTCACGCCAGTTTCGCCACCTGTTTCCAGGAAAGCGTCAAGCTTTCTCTTGAGTCGCGGCACAACCGCATTCGGGGCGGGTGCGCGGTCCCTGGCGACCCGAGCAATGTACGGACCAAAATCGCGTGCACCGAGCATATCGTCCCCACGTCCGACGGAGAGTATGTGACCAGTATGTGACCCCGTGTCTATATAACCTGCGCCTTGCGAGACGTGTAATGTCTACATTTGGTGCGCCTACGCGGTCTGGGCGGGGTGTGGACCCCCGAGTTGTGGATGACTTTGCGGACCTTATCTCTCGTAACCTTTTTGAGCACATCATTTCGGGAGAACACTGGTCTATGGATACACATGCTCGCGTGATATGTTGGAATGTCACCCAATGCTACATCAGCGTAGAGACTGTTGAGCACACACTTGTGATTGAAGTTTCACCCTATGCTGTTCCGGAACAGGAACGGCCTCGGTATCATCAAATCGGAGATGCTCTGTATTACAGAAGCTCCAACCGTGTTCCTGCTTTGTCACCCTACGATTTATTTGACGGGTTGTTGGACTTTATTCGACGCGTTGTACTCGAGATGTTCGAAGCTAAAAAAGACGTTTGGCTTGACTTCGGACCCTCCCGAAGCGTTGGGTGGGAAGTTACGCTCCGAAAAATTGAGGACACTCATGAATTTGATGACATGGATTGACATTAATTTGTTCTTACTCCGCGCTTATGGATGCCGGGTGGTGGCGCGAACACCCTCGCTGGCTGGTCTTCTCGGACAACATTATCTCCCAGCTTGACTGCCAGTCTAATGGCGCATACATCCTGCTTCCGCACTTTGTGGACTCCAGACTCAACGAGCGCGTCTTCTATTCCCCCATCCGGAGCGAACAATCGGTTCATGCCTGCTTACAATACCTAATAACTATGGGTGCTGGCGAGCTGCGCAGTGTGGTGCCCCTCACAAGCCCTAGAAGGCAGCTTCCTTATTATTTTTCACAAGAAAACATGGATGCCACGGCCTCCGTGATGAAAACTGCGTGACGCATATATAAACGGACCATCAGAAGAGGAAGAGGAAGATGTCCACAATGTGCGTGGCTGGTAAGCCCACGCGGCCCCGGATGCGTGTCCCACCCAAACAAAAACCTATGCGAGGCCCCGAAAACGAAGACATGGATACAGATATGGATGAAGCAGGCGAGTCCATGACGTTTGGTGCCAACGACCACAATGCCTTCTTTGAGAACGCGGGCAACGGCGACTGCCTGTACCTGAGCCTGGCGCAGATCTTTCTGCCTGTGTCCTCTATCGACGCGAGTCCCGAACAGATGCGGATTCTACAGCACAATGCGGGTGTCATACGCCGCTATGTTGCCGCTGTTGAGACAGCGCTCCGTCGAAGCGCCAGCGTTGCCTCCAGCAAGCTCACGGAGAAGAGAATCGACCTCCTGATGATGACTTTCGTGCACGACAGCGACTGGGAAACTCCGGAGTCTTCGAAGCGGCACATCGAGGGTGTGCGCAAACACGCGGATGGCACAAACACCGAGTTGGCGGCATTCGAAATTGGTAGTGGCATCGAGGTTGTGGGAGTCACGAACGATATGATCAAGAAGACTGGCGAAGGGATGCATACCGGGACGGCATACGTCGTGTGCAACCTTGCCAACATCCATTATCGTCTTAAGCGCCACGACACCCCGCTGTCCGTGCACGACTTTAACCGTGTTGCAGAGGCGGCTTACGTTGCCGCAAAGCTTCCGTTCAATCCCAAGATTGACACGCTGCGTGCAACTGGTTCACCCAAGGCACCCAGCGGTGTTTTTGACTTGGAGGAGTTGCGCGCGTTCAGCGAAAGCCTGGCTCCGCTGAGTGTGGACGCCTACAACGCGCTGGAAGAGGCGCAAGAGTTCTCGGATGCTCGCGCCGCCGCGCGTGCTGGGGGGGATGACGACTCTTTGCGCCCATTCACGCCAGCTCGGCGCGGTTCGTCTAGCGAGATGGATAAAAGGCTGAGGACTCTAAATGAGTAGATTTTAACAAATATGAAGGACGTCGTTCCCATTTTCAACCCAACTTTTTATGAAACGTTTTTCGTCCTGCTCCTTGTGGTCATTAAAACTTTCAGCATCACACGAACCGAGTGCTGACAATGGGTGGGCGCGTTCACCCTGGCGACCCGCTCCTGCCGGCGTGGTATGCGGTGGCGTACAACACGTTGCGTAGGCACCTCGAGGACACGGACTCACCCAACTACTTGGTGTTCCTTGCACTCAAGGCTGAGTGGTCGAACATGCAACTGCAGTGGCAGAACAGTCGCGTGCCGTTTGCGTCGCGGGCGGAGATGCTCACCGTGTTCTACCAACTGGTGGTGCTCGACCCACAGTATGCGGCCGTGGTGCATCCCAACGCCGAGTACAGGCGGCGGAAGTTCGAGGAGCTTTTCAGCACCATACCCGAAGACGCGGCGCCGCCGCCGCGGTGCTCGGTATGCCGCGTCTTCGAGTTTTCCCCGGACGCTGCCCCGGGCTTTGGGATGTTCGGGCTGAGCGCGTGCGCTGGATGCGCCAAGAAGAGCCCCGGGGCTCTGGAGCGCACAACTTCGGTAAACATCTGGGGTGGGCGCCCTGTCCCATTGGAGACGCTCATCACTTCACCATGCAATTCACAACAGACATCTTGATGTCCTCTCGAAAGTTGTGCCTGTGAAGGCACAGGAGCACAAGGCGCACGCGTTCCAGGAACCCCGGGCGCCCCTCCATCAGGTGGTTCTCGGTGGTCCACGGCGCGCGACACCACGGCCAGCGCAAACCCGTGTGGACGTTGAGTGTTCGATCGAGGACGGAGCGAGCAACATCTCGAACGGGTCGCACCAGGTCGCCGGGTCGCAGCATGTAGGGGATTTGCGAATTGCAGAAGCCAGCGTACCACGCGTTGTTGGGCGCGTACGTTTTAACGAAATGACCCACCTCTTTCTCAAAAAGATAGCATCCAAGAAGCCGCTCAACCACCTTGGGTACGTCGGAAAATGTGAGCTCTTGCGGCATGTTCTCGAAGTAGCACGCATTCCATGGCGCGACCCGCATTTTCCGGAAGCCTTCTTTTCGCATTCTGACCATGACGTCCCAGGACTCCTCGCTGCGGTGATTCAAGCCCCAGAAATGCACAAGCTGCCTGTACTTGGGAATGCAGCGTGCCGCGTCCATCAAGTGGCGCGTCATCTGGGCGTCCCAAAGCCGCTCATCCTCTGCTTTCCGGAGCTCTGCGTGGAAGGCGTCGAGGTCGTCCAGGAATGCGGCCATATTACATGCGTACACACGCGGTCGCTTGTGCTCCGGAAGAAGGTACCCCCAAAGGCGGCGACTGACCGCCGAACGCGTGGGCTCGAGGCCTCGGAGCTCTGAGGTGACGGGCACGGGTGACATCTTGGTCGCGCACTCTGCCGCGCCGCATAGCACGACCTTGCGCTTGGTACCTCTGCAAGGCGCTTGACAACACGCACATGGTATTAACATATTTATAGCAAGAAAAGCAAGAGAAGAAGGAACAAATGAAGTGGATTTTTCTTACCTTCTGTTTTTTACCTGACATCAGCGCACGAGTTTTGTACGAGGTAATTGAGGCTCTTAACACAACAATTACCAATATAACGTATAGGTATGAAACGTGTTTACCGGGTGCGTATGCGCACTTCTACGCAAACGGTACAAACGTCTGCCTGCCATGCCCTCCGGGTGATTTTTGCCCCGGCGGACAAGCGGTTACAACAACCGACGGCACGGGCATGTCCGCAAACATTGGTGATTTCCCTGCGCCATGTACTGAATACTGCAGCAATTTGGCAGGGAGTCTTTTTTCACTTGGAACTTATTCCACTCCGTGTTCTGGCCTTGTAAGCACCGAATTCACGGGACAAAATGTTGGTTTTTGTACCTTTGCAAATGCACCAAACAATCTGTGCACTTCCCAGCCAGGCGGCGCAAATTGGACGTTGATAAAAGCTCTGAATGTTTATTCAGGACCAAATGGCACCGGTTTTGAAAAGTACGTGGGCGCGTTATGTCAGCCTTCAACGTGCTTGTCGGGGTACCATTTTGCAGTTGCTGCTGGTGGTCAGGGCAATGTGTGTGTGGCCACTCCAAGTTCTCCGCCCCCCATCCTTGCGTGTCCGGCAAACAATTTTTGCCTGGGAGGTGTAGCTACCACCTGCAAGGTATGCAACGTAAGCGCTTCTGCAGTACACCAAAGTAACTATGGTGTTTCCGGCAAGTCTTGCCTTGCAACCCGTGATACAAGCTGCATCTCTCCCACAGCATTCCACTCCGAAACAAAGCAGATCACCAATGCTGTGGTACAACTGCAATCACTCGTTCCTTTGTCGGCCCAGTACAATACCGTCCTTTCCATCATTCACCAGCTTCAAGACGCATACAACGTGACGTCTGCTACGCTTCTGCCCTCCTAGATATTTAGTTTGCATTGACAAACATAGGAAATGAAAGCAATTTCTAAAGTGCTTTTTATTTTTCTTGTCTCTGGCGCCGCCGGACAACAATGTACTGAATACTGCAGCGATTTAGCAGGGAGTCTTTATTCACTTGGCACCCTTGCCAATCCGTGTTATGGCTATGTAAGTACCGAATTTACGGGACAAAATGCTGGTTTTTGTAACTTTGCAAATGCACCAAACAATCGGTGTATCGTTCAACCGGGCGGCGCAAATTGGACGTTGATAAAAGCTTTGAATATTTATTTGGGGCCGGATAGTTTCGGATTTGAACAGTATACAGGTGCACTGTGCCAGCCTTCGACGTGCTTGTCGGGGTACCATTTTGAAGTTGCCGCTGGCGGTCAGGGAAATGTGTGTGTAGCCACTCCAAGTCCTCCGCCGTCGCAATTTCAACCGCCACCATTGCCGCCACCCCCTCCTTCTCCTTTGCCGCCGCCGCCTCCGCCCCCGAGTCCACCAGCGAACCAGTGCGTTGAATACTGCGTAGCGGGAAATGGAACCTTGTCTCCACCTTTGCACACATACACTGGTCTTTGCCAGGTAGGCTTTGGTAGTCCGGGGCACTGTACTGCTACAAACGCGGGCGCATGCCCTTTCTCGGGAGCAAATGTGGCTGGCGGTTTCTTTGAAAACCAATACCTTGGTATTGGGTTGTATCAAGCTGGTTTTGCATCGGGTGTGGTTTGTGTGCCTCAGTATTGCGCTCAGGGGTATATTTACTCATCAGGGGCAGGCGCGGGTGCAGGGGCGTGTGTTCTGAATGCACCCCCACCACCATTGTTTCCCCCACCACCATCCCCTCCACCCCCCATACTCACGTGTCCGGTAAACCGATACAACCTTGGTGGTGTGTGCACAACCTGCTCAACGTGTGCTGCGGGTACGTACAGCACGTCTGCATGCACCCCCACGTCCAATACGGTGTGTGGTGCTTGTCCCGCTCTCGAGTTTTGCCTTGGAGGTGTAGCTACAGCATGCACGGTTTGCAACATAAACGCTTCTGCAGTACACCAAAGCAACTATGGTGTTCCTGGCAAGTCTTGCCTTGCAACCCGTGATACAAGCTGCATCTCTCCCACAGCATTCCACTCCGAAACAAAGATGATCACCAATGCTGCGATAGAACTGCAATCATTTGTTCCTTTGTCAGCCCAGTACAATGCCCTACTTACCATCATTCACCAGCTTCAAGACGCATACAACGTGACGTCCGACACGCCGCTACCCTCATAACGCATTTAAATGATTTTGTGCAGCAAGTATCAGATGTCTCTCGAGAGTGGAAATTTTAAAGGGCGACGCACGTCAAAAAAACAACGTGTTGAAGAGTCCCACATGCGTGTTGGGGGGTTTATTGCGTTTGTGTTGTGCGGTTACCTCTTCAACCGTGTTCTTGCTGTTGGATACTTGCCTACAGATGCTCGGCGTGTATGGAAGGCTTCGGATATGGCAGTCGACCTCGTTCCGACATGCATCTTCTCGGTTGCCCTGGCATGGCTGGTGCGTGTTAACGACGCGGCACGGTGCGGATCCTTGTACGAGGGGAAAATAAAGACTTCTGTCATTGCGCTTGTCTTTCTTGCAACCGGACCGGTTTTTTCGGGCCTGGGGAACATTCCGGGCTGGTCGGCAATCAGCGTGTCCTCCGCATCTAGCGCCGCCTTGCCCGTGTCTTTGATTGTGGTCCTAGTGATCGTTGGATTAGTTGGCACCGCAGCTGTTCTTGTCACGTTCAAAGCCATGTATGATGAAGACCTTGCAACAACATACATTGTAACACAACTAGCCGTGATGGGGCTCTTTGTGGTGTCTTATGCCGTTGCAAACGCCGCATACACAAATAGCGCTGGAAACCCAAAGGCACAATTCTACATTCCACACATGCATCACCTCTACATCGGTTTTCTTGTGGCTTCGTTTGGACAAGCAAAGGGGTGGGCCTCAGACTTGTTACTGGCCATTGGGCTTGGTATTTTTGTGCAGGGCGTGGGGGCGTATGGGTTTGAGCCCATAGTTGCTCCCAAGAAATGTGCCCTTGCCACCATGGCAGATGTTGCAAACATTGCAAACGGCGAGTTTGTCACGCAATTTAGCAATCCTCTACTCCAGCACTGTTTTACTGTGGTACAAATTGTGTTTTAGTACATTATAAAGGTCATTTGTGTAATTAAATCACAGACCATCATGGCCGCTGAGTGCGTGGTGTGCCTTGACGCGCCACCGTCCGTCCAGTTCACAGTATGTGGGCACCGCGTAGTTTGCGCGGCGTGCTACGCGCAACTGGTCCACGCGACGTGCCCTATATGCAGAAAGCCCGCGCCTTGCGACACTGTGCGAGGCGCCGAGGTCCCAAGGACGCAAGAATTTGTGCCAGTGACGCGCGCGGGGCAGGACACAGTGACAGTGCTGCGTTTTTTTAGAATTATTCAGTGAAGCCACGCATCCAGTTGCTTGCGCGTCTTCTCGAACGAATGCCTGAGGTTGCAAACAACGCTTGGCTCGAGGATGTGTGGGTAGGCGCCTTCGTACGTGTGCATCCACTCAAGTGCCCAGCACTCGCCTTGCGCCGCCGCCACGGCGCAGCTCTTCATGAGCTTGTCCATGGCCGCGATCTTGCGGTATGGCCAGGCGCGAACACCCTTGGAGCGGCACGTTAATTTGAACACGGTGGCGCCCACGCCAAGCGTTTTGCTTGCATCCTCGAGCGAAAGACGTGCCACGGACAGGAGCTGGTTGTAGGACAGCTTCAGACCGCTGGGTTTGCGCTTGCGCGGCGGCGCACAGGGTGTTGGTCTCGTTTCTGGCTCCGGCGTCTTCTCCCACCTCACAAACGTCTTTTGGTCGGCTTCCTTGTGTGCAGGGCAAGCAACATCCAGCGGCGGCTCAAGCTTGACGGGTGGGCACAGGGCAAGGAGACCTTCGCCCCCAAAATAGGACCTCAAGCCAACGTCACTGGCGGGGTCCAGGCTGCGTTTGGTTGTGTCGAGCATCGCGCATACGGTCGTGACAAGCTCGAGTTCGTGAGGGATGTCCATGTGAGAGGAGGAGAAAGAGAGGAGAAGAAGAGGTAAAAATTTATTCAGAAATTGTACGGTACTCGCAAATAATGCTTTCCATGATAAAATCCCGTACTGCCTCCGTAACGTCACAACACACCACATTGGCACAAAGCTTCTCTTTTGGAATGGGGCCAGACTGAAACAATGTGCTCTCCATCAACCCCACACCCTCAGCCGTGAAGCTCAACGCATTGCAACGAGTGTAGCAGATCCTCCCCCCCTCCGTCTGGATCCCCATGACCTGTAAGTGAATATGTAGGCATTCCAAAACAAGTTCAAGGTCTTCCAGCACCGCGCGAGTCACGCCAGGGCGTGAGGTGTTTTGCCACGGGTTGCCCGCAACTTCGTTGGTTGGTGTGTCCTCAGACCACGCCTCATCTTCCACCGGGTTGGCAAGCACCCGCGCGACGTACTTGGCGGTTATAGCAACCCATTGTGCAATATTGTCGGACGCATCAACCACGTATGATGGTGCCATTGCTGCGTAAGCCATCAATTATGAAAATCAAATAAAATTTCCGCAAAAGATGACAGAAGGAGATGACAGAAGAGGAAATTTTCTTGCCGCCTGAGAGATCCAGCCGCTTCTACTTGCTTGCAAACCACGTAT
>JAYVEE010000225.1:0-3760 GCA_043749005.1 Polaromonas sp.
CTTTGGGCGGCGTTCACATTGACCGTGCCGCCGCCGTTGCCAGAACGGTTTGCCCCACCGCCCAGGGTGACCGACGGAAACAAGCCCGCCCTTTGCTCCGCTACCAGGGCGCGCGCCTGGGCATACGCAGCCACGGCAGCCGCCACGTTCTGGTTAGACACCTCAACCCGCGCCGCTAGGTCATTGAGCACCGGATCATTGAACAAATTCCACCACGGCCCGCGTTCAAGGGCATCAGCCGGTGCTGCCCTGACCCAATCTCCAGCCTCTTTGTAAGCCACGACCTCTGGCGCGGTAGGCCGTTCATAAACAGGACCGACTGCGCAGCCGGTGATGAGCAGTCCCATCGCGACAGGAACAACAAGTTTTAAAGAGCAGGTATACATGGTCATCATTTCAGGAAGCAGCTCGTGCCAAATGCAGTTCATGCGCACCACGCCTGCGCAACTTGTCCAGCAAAACGTAAACAACGGGTGTGCTTAAAAGTGTCAGCAACTGGCTGGCCACCAGCCCGCCAATAATCGCAATGCCTAGCGGGCGGCGCAGTTCAGCGCCTTCGCCAAAACCAATCGCCAAAGGCAGCGCGCCTAGTATGGCGGCCAGTGTGGTCATCAAGATGGGACGAAACCTAAGCAGGCAAGCCTCGCGTACTGCTTCTATTGCCGTCAGGCCACGCGAGCGCTCAGCATCAATAGCAAAGTCAATGATCAAAATCGCATTTTTCTTGACGATGCCAATCAACAGGAAAACGCCAATCAAGGCGATGATTGAAAATTCAAGCCCGAAGATCATCAGCGCCAGTACCGCACCTACGCCAGCGGACGGCAGGGTTGACAACACAGTAATAGGGTGAATCAGGCTTTCGTACAAAATGCCCAGAACGATGTATATCACCACCAGCGCCGCCAGTATCAGCAGTGGCTGCTGGCCTTGCGATTCTTGCGCCGTGCGGGCGGTGCCCTCAAAACTGCCGCGCACATTATTCGGCAGACCGATTTCAGCCTCGGCCTGTTTGACGGCATCCTGACCCTGCTGCAAGGTAAAGTTGTCAGCCAGGTTGTACGACACAGTGGTGGCCAGTTCGCCGTCCTGGTGATTCACACTTGATGCTTTGGCGCTTTCAGAAAATTTTGCAATTGCCGAAAGTGGCACCATGGTGCTTCCGGTTGCGCTCAAGGCTTGTCCTGTTGATTGATCACGTAATGCCGGGTTGACAAGCGTTGAAACGGTTGTGCCCACACCTGTAGCGCGCGCTGGCACATAAATGTCTTTGAGCGACTCAGGACTTTGCCTGTAACGCGGCGCGATTTCCATGATGACTTTGTACTGGTTGATGTCGCCATAAATCGTAGCTATCTGCCTCTGGCCAAAGCCGTTGTACAGCGCATTGTCAACATCGCGCGACGTGATGCCCAAGCGCGAGGCGGTGTCTTTGTCAACCGTGACCATGGTCTCGACGCCGTTTTCTTGCTGGTCAGTGTCCACGTCCGTCAGCGCGTTTTGATTTTTCATTTGATCGGCCAAGCGGGTCGCCCACTTGCGCAGGTCGGAGATGTTGTCACTTTTTAGGGTGTACTGGTAAGTGGAGTTGCTACTGCGCCCACCGCCGCGCAGGTCTTGCACAGTGCCTAAAAACAAACTGATGCCAGTCACGCGGGCTAGTAGCGGCCGCAACCGGGCAATCACGGCCTGACCTCCCACAGCATCAGGTCGCTGCGCCAACGGCTTCAAGTTGATGAACATAAAGCCGCCACCCGCCCTGCCGCCCCCGGTAAAACCGACCACCGTATCAACCGCCGGGTCAGCGCGAATGATGTCAACGAGTTCTTTCAGCTTGCCTTGCAGGGCCTGAAACGAAATGCTCTGGTCAGCCCGCAGGCCGCCGTTGATTTGCCCAGTGTCTTGCTGCGGAAAAAAACCTTTGGGGATTTTCATGAAGAGATAAACATTAATGCCAATTACCGCTACCAAAACCAGCATCACCAGCCAGCGCATGTGCAACGCCCAGTCCAGGCTGATCTCATAGGCGAGCACTACGCGCTTGAAACCTTCTTCAAACCAGCGCGCGATACGCCCTTGTTTTGACTGGCTGTGCGGTTTAAGCAGCCATGCACACATCATCGGTGTCGTGGTCAGTGAGATGACGAGCGAAATCATCACCGCAACAGAAAGCGTGACGGCAAATTCACGAAACAGCCGTCCCATCTGCCCGCCCATAAACAGCAGCGGAATAAACACAGCAACCAGCGACAAACTGATGGACAGCACGGTAAAGCCCACCTCGCGCGCGCCCAGCAGCGCTGCTTTTAACCTGTCCATACCAGCCTCAATGTGGCGGCTGGTGTTTTCCAGCACCACAATCGCATCGTCGACCACAAAACCGGTGGCCACCGTCAAGGCCATCAGGCTCAGGTTGTTCAAACTGAAGCCCAATAAATACATCACGCTGAATGTGCCAAGCAGCGACACCACAGTAGCAACCGCCGGAATCAACGTAGCACGGGCACTGCGCAAAAATACGCTGACCACGAGCACCACCAGCGCAATCGATATAAGCAGCGTAATTTCAACCTCACGCAGTGATGCGCGGATGGAGTTGGTGCTGTCTGATGCAACCGACAACTTCACGTCAGATGGCAATTGCGCCTGCAATTCAGGCAGCAGAGCGCGTATGCCGTCAACGGTAGCAATCACATTCGCATCGGGCTGTCGGCGTATCAGCACAATGACGGCCGCGTCGCCATTGAAAAGCCCGACCGTATTGGTATTTTCTGTCCCGTCTCGTACCTCCGCCAAGTCTTGCAACCGTACTGCCGCGCCATTGCGCCATGCCACCACCATGCCCTGATAATCTGCCGCCAAACGTCCGCCTGTTGGGGTGTTGCTTACCGCGTAAATTTGCAGGCGTTGCTGCTTGCCATCACTGTTGTCTTCAATGGCGCCTTTAGGCCGATTCGCGTTGGACGCTTGCAAGGCGGCGCGTACGTCCTCCGTGCTGACGCCGTAACGATTGAGGGCAAACGGGTTTAACTCAACTCGCACCGCAGGCAGTGAGCCACCGCCAAGCTCTACCTCACCCACGCCCGACACCTGCGCAATTTTTTGCTGAAGCAGACTGGACACATCGTCGTAGATTTGCCCAGGTGTTCGGGTCTGGGACGTCAGAGCCAAAATCATGATGGGTGCCGCCGCCGGGTTGGCTTTACGGTAAGTCGGATTGCTGCGCAGTGCCGCAGGCAAGTCAGACCGGCTGGCGTTGATGGCGCCCTGCACTTCACGCGCAGCTGCATCAATTTTTCGGTTCAGGTCAAATTGCAAATTGATGCGCGTCTGACCGTTGCTACTGGACGAGGTCATCTCGTTCACGCCTGAGATCACACCCAGGCGTCGTTCCAGCGGTGTGGCCACGCTCGATGCCATGGTGTCGGGGCTGGCACCGGGGATGGCAGCGCTGACGGTGATGACGGGGAAGTCGACCTGCGGCAGCGGCGAGACAGGGAGAACAAAGAACGCGCCTATGCCAGACAAGGCCAGGCCGAGGGTGAGCAGCACCGTGGCAACCGGGCGACGGACAAAGGGTTGTGAGAGGTTCATTTATTAGCCTCTTGTAGCCGCCGATGTACTCTGACAAGACTTGTGCCCGTTGTGGGGATGCCGGGACTCGCACCAGCGAACGATCCCAGCAAACCACCAGAAAATAGAACGCTATAAATTAAGGAGCTGCTAACACCCGCATCAATTGGCCTACAGGCATAAATCA
>JAYVEE010000226.1:0-3757 GCA_043749005.1 Polaromonas sp.
CTTGCAATATCGTGGCCTGCGTTGTGGCGGACGACAGCTTGGGCCAGAGCTCGTGGTTGCAGAGTGGACCACAATATTGGACACTTTTGTGGCAACTAGAGACTACCTGATCGCACGCTCTGCGAGCGTGAATTTGACGATGTTCCTTGCTTCCGACCTGTTCTCAGCCCCGGTAGGAGTAAGACCAGAGTCAATACTCTGTCATCAGCAGTTCCAGTTTGAGGCAGCCAGGCCTGGCATACGTCAAGTGGATATTTCTTTCTGCGATGATCAACATTACGATCCAAAAACTTGCCGGTTCCTTCTGGACATTGCAGCCTGTGCCATGGCTGATAACTAGTTAATGATCGGCAGCTCCAAGTTCAGCATCATTGTTTTCAGAAGGAGCGATGTACACAGCGCTGTGCCTCTCGGAGAAGAGCATCGTATGCCACGACAAGCGTGCATTCTCTCCGTGTTAGGGGGTCAGAGCTCTGTGCGTACCTGGCCTATGTATATATTAATGCTGCCAGCTTAAAAGTGCACTATTGGCATGTTGTCCTGATAGCACTCTCGGGCTTGTGTATGCGGTCGTCTTGGGTGTTTGATTTTGGCCGCACTGAACGTAGCCTAGCGAGGTGGTATCGTTATAACCAGTGCGCTTAATTATACGTTTGAATGCTACGCGGCATTTGTTGTCCTTTAACAATTTCACTCCATAAGTTACGTGAACTGAACACCGAAGCATTACCCTTTGACGCATCTGGGGCCATAGTATACATTTTGCAACTCCGGCATGCGAAGGGCGCCGCATTGCACGTCTCACTGATATCGAGAAGACCTGATCTGGGGGGCGATTCAAAGATGACGGCCAACGGTTCTATAGCTAGCGGGCTATTCTGACAGCACTGTTCAGCGGCTTCAGAATCATCGATGACATTGGTCTGCCGGGCGTACGCTTGTCCACATAGCAACTCTGTGAGCTCATGAGTGACACACGAATGCCGTGGGGTTGCGACACGATGGCAATTGTCCGACACGCAGAGGGTCATCTAAGCAAAATGTCGAACATGTGAGCAGCACCGTGCTGTGGAGGTCTTCCAGACTCCTCTATAGTAGTTGACAGTTCAAGAAGAACAAGATTCCGACTGATTTATTTAGGATTAGCTATATCATGTCATCCACCAATTGATGATCGGAATAGCTGACGATCCTGAAAAAATATGCCCCGATGTCCCTTATCATGAGGACTTCGTAGGTCTGTTCCTGCCACCCATATCTCGTGGACCAGTCCGCCGTACAGACGCAGCAGTTGGTCAAAATATATGCTCAAGGGTTTCCCTGACACGGGCTTAAAGTGCTGCAGCAGCAGCATCAACGTCTGGGCTTTCGCTTTGGTAACTCCAAAGAAGTGCGCGCAGGTCCCTTGACATCTCTGGAAGGTTGCGCCTGACTCCATTGTGGTGGAACATTCATCACAAGTAGGACCGCATATCCCCAAATACAATATGCCATCTAAGAGTGCGAGTGCTTGACCCTTTTGGATGACGAGCTCCGCCTGCTCCCCACTCAAAGAGGGATGCAAGGCTACGTCGTCTTCCACAAAGAACATCCAGTCGTGCTTTCCAGCATTACCTGTTGCAAAGCTGTCAATCGCTTGCTCAAACGCCCGAAGGTTTGATAACACTTTCAGCTCTGTAATGGAGGGACTGCCACCAAATTCCTTCATAAAGGCCTCCATAACATTGGTTGAGTTGTAGGGTTCAGGCTTGTGCAGCTGCACTTCAAAACCTGCGTCCTGCAGGACCTTTTTCGTGTGGGCAAAACGCGTATCCTCTTGGCTGAGGACTGTTGCAATCAATTTTCCGTCCCGGATGCACAGGTTTGAGCCTAGAACCTGAGATATAGACCACACAGTCACTGCCATTACGATGGTCGCAACACCCTCCAGCATCATTTCTGTAAAATACAGTTGGAGTGAAACAAGGTTTATAATGAACTGATGCTCATATGCCTCTCTACCATGCCCTCTCTCGCGTAATCTCAGGCGACCTATCCAGCACCTACCTAAGCTTGGACAGGACACTCAAAAACAAATCTTCTTTGAAAATATACGAAGCAGGGGCTCCCGAGTGCGGAGCCGTACGCAAAGCTCAATTTCTGCACGTGGTCTCAGCAGAGTGCACACCCCGAAGCCTGATCGCAATTGCTTGTGCTGCAACGAGAAAGAACCATATTCCGATTTCCGACTATCAGAGGGGGTATTTCCTGATTTCGGATGGAAATGTTGGAAATAGCATCACATTGCATAAGCACGCTCCAAAACATAGTGCGATCGCGTTCCCTTCCCAAGCCTGAGCTTTGGACCACCTCCCGGGTGCTAAACCCAACATGACATTTTGGGCGCAAATCGTAAAAAAGCCCCCTCGCTCCTTGTATATTACCGCAGCTCAGCGATCACCCTCGCTCCCAAAAAGTACCTCGAGGTGCTAATACCTCAAAGAGGGGGGCAATCGACTCGGCTTGATGACACTCACACACATAGTTTGAGTCGATTCAACCCTTCATCCATTAATTTCCTGTTTTCCCCGATTTGGGAGCATTTTGGCAATATGAGTGCAGGCGTGCGAGAGTGCGCCGGCACCTGCCGCAACATCGGCCGCCGTTGGTCATTTCCAGGCCCTCGGCGATGAGGGCGTCTCAGAGGGCGTGGACGCATCTTCGCGTGCTCTGCCCGCCAATATTCCCTCACTGGGTCCCCACGAGAGTGTGGGCGCAGAGGGGAGCGGTAACTTGGAGGGTGGGAGGAGTTCCAGAAATCTGCCATCGGGCGAAATAGCGCCTTTGGCAGCACCTACCATGCTCCAGGAGCCTGCCCCTGGGCCCCACGCTGGCTGGTTGGGCTCAGCGGGACCTCCTGCTGCCTTTGGGCCCGCTGTGACCTCGGCGGGAGGCCGCGGAGGCGATATGGTGCAGCCAGGCACTACACTGGTACAGCAGAGTAGTTCTGTGTCCGCTGCACACAGCAGTGCTGGCAGCGGACGGCCTGCAGCAGGGGCGGCGGCGGCTGCTGCCACTCGCCAGCACAGTGCACGAGCCCGGCGAGGGTCTGGGGTGTGCGATGGCTTCACGAGCCGCGTCCCTGACGCTACGCCGACGAGTGCTGAGCGGAGAGCTGAGAAGGCCCGCCAAGAGGCCCTCAGCTTTCGCTGCCCTGTGCAGGACTGTGGCGCGCAGATCAGCACTGGTCGCACTGGCGCATTCCTCGACACAACAACTCTCCCCCTGGCGTCAGCGGCCCGGCACCTAGCTCGGCATCAGCGCCAGCAGCACGCCGGAGCGGGCGCCCACTTTGAGGCAGCTCTGGGCGTGGGTACCTGCCCTAAGCTGGGCGCCAACTTCCTGCTGTGCGACACGTGCGGTGACCTCTATGGCTGCAGCACCATCAAAGCGGGCACTTGCGTCTCGTGCTCAAGGGGGGCGAAGGCGGGGGCTGCCGCGGCGGAGGCGCCGGGAGGGCGTGGTAGGCCGCAGCAGCGGAGGGCAGCAGAGGAGCTGCGACGGGCTACAGCGGAGAGGGTTAGCGCAGCTGCTGCGGCACAGCAGCAGCAGAGGAGCGTGGGTGGCAGCTGGAGGAGCAGCGACGCGCCGCCCCTGACGAGCAGAACCCCACGGCAGCGCAGCGTGCAGCCGCTGTGGCACAGCAGCTGCTGGCACAGCAGGTAGCAGCGGCTGCTCGGCAGCAGCGGGCGGCGGGACAGCAGCTGGCTGCTCAGGC
>JAYVEE010000227.1:0-3755 GCA_043749005.1 Polaromonas sp.
GCCACCACCGTGCGGCAGTTACTGCGCATGAGCTCAGGCCTGACGTTTACCGAACGCTATGACGGCAGCGACGACATTGCCCGCTTGTCCCGTGCAAGCGTCGGCGCGCCTGGCGCAGGAACCCCCGTTGAGGTACTGCGGTCAATCACCGACAGGCATTCGCCAGCCGGGCAAAAGTTTGTCTACGCCAGCGCCGAGACTGATGTGCTGGGCCGCGTCTTGACGGCAGCAACAGGCAAAAACATGGGTGAGTTGACTAATGACTGGCTCTGGCAACCGCTGGGCACTGAGCACGATGCCTACTGGCGCATCGGGGCAGACGGCCAGGAGCAGGCCTACAGCGCCTTCAATGCCAGCCTGCGCGACTGGGCCCGACTGGGATTGATGGTTGCCAACGATGGCAAAGTTGGCGGCAAGCAGCTTGTAGCGCGTGAGTTTCTGCTGGATGCCACTGACCCGGCCAGAGCACCCGACGCCTTCAAACCACGCAAAGCCACGCCGTACTTTGGCTATGGCTACCAGTTCTGGCTGATGCCCATGAAAGAGCGCACCTTTGCCATGCAGGGCATTCACGGCCAGGCGACTTACATGCAGCCATCGACTGGCGTTGTGATGGTTTTGACCTCGGTTTGGGAGGGTGCCAGCGGCAGGCAGGACTTGCAGCCTTATGAAGAGCGCGATGCTCTATGGCGTGGCGTGCTGCGCTCACTGGGCGGCAAGACGGCTGAATAATTTAAATGCAACTCGAAAGATAAAACCAACATGGTCACCAAAAAACCAAAGGGCCTGGGCCGCGGACTTGAAGCATTGCTCGGCCCTAAAGTCAGTGAAGCTGCTGACAACGTTGACTCCAGCCTGACCAGCCCTGGCTTGCCCGCGTCGCTGCGGCTGGGTGACATGGTGGCTGGCCAATACCAGCCCCGCACCCGCATGGATGAAGGCGCGCTGTATGAGCTGGCCGAGTCCATCAAGGCGCAGGGCATCATGCAGCCAATTTTGGTGCGGCGTCTGACTGCCGGGCCAAACGACGGCAAATACGAAATCATTGCCGGTGAACGGCGCTTCAGAGCTGCCAAAATTGCGGGCCTGGACAGCGTACCGGTGCTGGTGCGCAACGTGCCGGACGAGGCCGCTGCGGCCATGTCGCTGATTGAAAACATCCAGCGCGAAGACTTGAACCCGCTTGAAGAAGCTCAGGGTTTGCAACGCTTGGTCAAAGAGTTTGGGCTCACTCACGAGCTGGCAGCTCAAGCTGTAGGCCGCTCACGCAGCGCCGCCAGCAATCTGCTGCGCCTGCTCAATTTGGCTGAACCGGTGCAAACCATGCTGATGGCGGGCGACATTGACATGGGCCACGCACGGGCGCTGCTGGCGCTGGACCGGGCCACACAAATCACCGCCGCCAATCAGATTGCGGCCAAAAAAATGTCGGTACGCGATGCCGAAAATCTGGTGAAAAAACTCAGTGCCGAGTTCTCGCTCAAGCCACAAAAGGCCGCTCGAGAAAAATCGCGCGACACACGGCGGGTAGAAGAAGAGCTGGCTGACCTGTTGATGGCCGCGGTCGAGGTGCGTATCAAAAAAAGTGTCAAGCGCGGCGGAAAACGCGAAGAAATTGGCGAAGTCGCAATTGCTTTTGGCTCGCTGGACGAGCTCAACGGGCTTATCGAGCGATTACGGGATTCCACCGGGCAGTAAGGCTGGTTGCAGGTTGTAGAATTCGCACGGTTTTTTACAAATTAGTACACAAGGGAACAGCATGAAGCTTTTAATGACGATCTTGGCCGCGACAGTTGCAGCAGCATTTGTAGGTGGTTGCGCCACCCCCACCGTGGTGGAATCAAAGCAGTCCAATGACCGCATGATGTCTTGCGACGCCTTGAAAACCGCCTACGGAGAAGCCAAAGACTTTGAAAGTAAAGCACGCAAAGAACGCGGCGTAACCGGCACCAACGTTGCTGCAGCTATCTTGTTTTGGCCTGCCATGATCGGTACGTATAAAAATACCGAAGACGCTATTGAAGCTGCCAAAGAACGCCAAAGGCATCTTGAGTCAATTGCTGCCGAGAAAAAATGTCCAGCCATCAGCTGAGTTATTTTTAAACTATCAGGTTATCTTGAAGACTACGAAAAAAAGACATCCCGGGATGTCTTTTTTTATGAATGAAATATTTTTCACACTCATTTTTCACATTCGTTTGTCACACGCAAAAGTAGCTCAACCTGATGCAATCATTTAGACCGTGATGGTTACGCGGTGCACGTGAGCATTCTTACGTCATCCCCGGTACAACCAAAGCAGGCCGCGTTAGAGCGTAAAAATCTTCCCCGGATTCATGATGTTGTGCGGATCAAGGGCGCGTTTGATGGTGCGCATCATGTTGACAGCGCCGTTGCCAGCCTCAGTCACGAGAAAGTCCATCTTGTGCAAGCCCACGCCGTGCTCGCCTGTGCAGGTGCCTTCAAGCGCCAGAGCGCGACTGACGAGTTTATGGTTCAGCTCTTCGGCGATGCGGCGCTCTTCTGGAATGTCCGGGTCAATCAGGTAGCCAAAGTGAAAGTTGCCATCGCCAACGTGACCGACGAGAAAGTACGGAATGCTGGTTGCATCAACCTCGGCAATCGAGTCAAGCAGGCAATCAGCCAAGCGTGAAATCGGCACGCAGGTGTCAGTTGAAATGGCGCGGCAACCAGGGCGCGACTGAATCGCCGCAAAGTACGCGTTGTGCCGCGCTGTCCACAGCCGGGTGCGCTCTTCGGGCGTACTGGCCCATTCGAAGGCATCACTGCCATGCGCGCTGGCAATTTCTTGCACCAGCTCGGCTTGTTCTTTCACGCTGTTTGGCGAGCCATGAAATTCCATCAGCAGCATGGGTGATTCACGCAGTGTGGTTTTTGAATGCTTGTTGACCATACGTATCGTGTTGTGGTCAATCAGCTCAACCCGCGCAATCGGTATGCCCATTTGAATCACCTCAATGGTGGTGCGCACAGCTGCCTCAATGCTGGGGAAAGAACATACCGCCGCACTGATGGCCTCGGGCAATGGGTAAAGCTTGACGGTAACTTCCGTGATCACGCCCAGCGTGCCCTCGCTACCCACCATCAAGCGCGTTAGGTCGTAGCCTGCTGATGATTTTTTGGCTCGCGTGCCCGTACGAATCACTTCACCGCTGGCGGTAACCACTTCAAGGGCCAGCACGTTTTCACGCATGGTGCCGTAGCGCACGGCGTTGGTGCCACTGGCGCGTGTTGCGCTCATGCCGCCCAGCGTGGCGTCAGCGCCAGGATCTATGGGAAAAAACAAGCCAGTGCTTTTTACGGCTTCATTGAGCTGCTTGCGAGTGACGCCAGCTTGCACGGTAACGGTCAAATCTTCAGCATTGATATGCAGCACCTTGTTCATGCGGCTCACGTCAATACTGATGCCGCCTTGCACAGCAAGCAAATGACCTTCAAGCGAAGTGCCAACGCCAAATGGAATGACCGGCACGTTGTGCAGTGCAGCCAGCTTGACGGCGTCAGACACATCCTGCGTGCACTCGGCAAACACCACAGCGCTAGGCGGTGGCGCGGCAAAGGACGATTCGTCACACCCATGCTGTTCGCGCACGACAAGGGCTGTGGAACAACGGTCCTCGAAGCGCGCTTTCAGTGCATCAATTAACGCAGCAGGTGTTTCGCGCTGTGCGATTTCGGGCAGCAGGTGGACGGGGAGCGGTGCGTTCATCAGGTGTCTCCAGATATGGCTTGTT
>JAYVEE010000228.1:0-3752 GCA_043749005.1 Polaromonas sp.
GATAACCGTATCCGGTGGCGTGCAATCTGCGCTCGCACCTGCACCGGCGCCGTTCCCCCCAGCGTATTGCGAGCATTCAACGAACCACGCAGGCTCAGGACTTCGTACACATCTTTTTCGATGTTTGGATTAAAGCCTTTCAGCACCTCCAGCGGCAACTCAGATAAATCCACGTTGTGTGACATGGCGGCTTTTACGGCGTGGGCCACTGCCTCATGTGCATCTCTGAAGGGCAGACCTTTTTTTACCATGTAGTCAGCCAGGTCAGTCGCGGTGGCATAACCGCGCAGGGCAGCCTGTTCCATTGCCTCAGATTTGACGGTGATTCCCGCAACCATCTCAGCGAATATGCGCAGTGTGTCCTTGAGCGTATCGACCGTGTCAAACAGTGGCTCTTTGTCCTCCTGATTGTCCTTGTTGTAGGCCAGAGGCTGGCCTTTCATAAGGGTTATCAGTCCCATCAAATGGCCCACGACACGGCCAGTTTTGCCGCGTGCCAGTTCGGGCACATCGGGGTTCTTTTTTTGCGGCATGATGGATGAGCCTGTCGTGAACCGGTCCGGAATGTGAATGAAACCAAAGTTTTGGCTCATCCACAAAATCAGCTCCTCACTCATGCGGCTGATGTGAATCATGGCAATCGATGCAGCGGCGGTAAATTCAATTGCAAAGTCGCGGTCACTAACCGCATCAAGCGAGTTTTGGCATAAGCAAGGCTTGCCTGCATCGTTTACCATGCCGAGAGTTTCCGCAACACGTTCGCGATCAAGCGGGTAACTAGTACCAGCCAATGCGGCAGAACCCAGCGGCAGAAAATTAACACGTTTGCGCACGTCCAGCATGCGCTCAGCGTCACGCGCAAACATCTCAACATAAGCCAGCATGTGGTGGCCAAAGCTAACTGGTTGTGCCACTTGCAGGTGGGTAAAGCCCGGTAGTATGACCTCAATATTTTTGTCTGCAATGTCGATCAGTGCGTTTTGTAGTCCGGTCAACAGCTCAATAATTGAATCAATTTCGCTGCGTAGCCACAGGCGTACATCAGTAGCCACCTGGTCATTGCGGCTACGCCCTGTGTGCAGTCGCTTACCGGCATCACCCACCAACGCCGTCAATCGCGCTTCTATGTTCAGGTGAACGTCTTCCAGATCCAGTTTCCATTCAAAAACGCCAGACTCAATTTCTGCTGTGATGGTTGCCATACCCTGTTTAATTAAAGCATGGTCAGCGGCATTGATGATGCTTTGCGCGGCCAGCATGTCTGCATGTGCCAACGAGCCCTGGATATCGACTTGCCAAAGACGTTTGTCAAAAAAAACGCTGGACGTGTAACGCTTGACGAGGTCGCTCATGGGCTCAGAAAACAGCGCCGACCAGCCTTGGGATTTTTTGTCAAATTGATTCAATTTTAACTTTCGGGGGCGCGTTTTACTTGTTAGTGGGCCTGGGCAATGCAATACTCATACAGTTGATTTTATCTGCCCTGTACTTGCAATTCATGAAAACAACCACCTCAGCATTTGTTGAATCCACCTTGCACGGCAGTTTGATGCCGCTGGACGATGGCCTAGGAACGATTCAGATTGTGCCAACCCGCCCAAATGTATTTGATGTGTGCCATGTTGGCGTGGTGCTCAGGGCAGTGATGTTTGTGCAGTCAGTTGTCGCGGTAGCTGCGATGTTTGTGGCCAGCCAGCCGCTGGACTGGCTGCTGCGCTTTTCACTGCTGACGGGCGGGATGTTGCCTGCCACGCTTGCATGGCTGATTGCCGCTTGCGCTTTAAAGGCACGTTTGGCGCAGCTTAAACCCTTCACACAATGGCTGGCGGGTCTCAGCCTCGGGGCGCTGGCGGGTCTTTACGGCTGCGGTTTGCTAGGCTTTATGGGCATGTTGCAACCTAGCCCGTGGTTTGCCAGCGCAGCAGCGGGTGCGCTGATATCTGGCGTCTTGGTGGCCGGGCTTTTTTGGCGGGCGAGGGCGCGTACGCCGGCAGCAACTGCCGCACGGCTGGCCGAGCTGCAATCACGTATCCGTCCGCACTTTTTGTTCAACACACTGAACAGTGCCATTGCCTTGGTACGTGCTGAGCCATCAAAAGCGGAAGCCGTGCTGGAAGACCTGAGCGAGCTGTTCCGCAGCGCTTTGGCCGACCCGGCTGAGTCCGTCACGTTGGGGCAAGAAATCACATTGGCCCAGCGCTACATGGCGATTGAAAAAATCCGTTTTGGTGAGCGCCTGCACATTAGTTGGCACCTCGACCCAAGTGCAATGCAGGCCCAATTGCCACCCCTGTTGCTCCAGCCACTGGTCGAAAATGCCATCAAGCATGGGGTTGAGCCGAGCGCAACTGGCGCGCAGGTCAGAATTTCAACAGAGCGTCGCGGCAGTACGGTTGTAGTCAAAGTCAGCAATACAACTCCCGCTGGCGCCGGTGAACGTGGCAACGGCCTGGCGCTTGGCAACGTACGCGAGCGACTGCTGCTGCTGCATGATGTGCAGGCGAGGTTTCAAACAGCTTATAAAGAAGGTGTTTTTCAAGTTCGACTGGAGTTGCCTGTATGACTTTGAAAGTATTGCTGGTTGATGATGAAGTGCTCGCCAGGCAACGCCTTCGCACCTTGCTTGCCGATTGCACCGCACCGCAGGCCGAGGTGTTGGCCGAGGCAGCCAACAGCCCTGAAGCCATCAGGGCGCTTGGGCAAGGCACGTTTGACCTGGTGCTGTTGGATGTGCGCATGCCTGGGATGGATGGCGTGCAACTGGCGCACGCAATCTCCAGCATGAATGAGCCTCCAGCAGTTGTGTTTGTAACGGCACATGCAGAGCATGCCGTACAGGCCTTTGACGTTTCAGCAGCTGACTATCTTACCAAGCCTGTGCGGCTTGAACGCTTGCAGCAAGCGCTACAAAAAGTAGAGCGAATCGTACAGTCCAAACTTTCGCAAAATGCGGATTTTTCAGTTGATTCGCTCATCATTCAAGACCGCGGACGTACTGAAAAAGTTCCGCTGGCTGAGGTTTTATACCTGAAGGCTGAGTTGAAATACATCACCGTACGCACGGCTACGCGCAGTTATATTCTTGATGGCGCACTAAATGAGCTGGAAGAAAAGTACGCTACACAATTTATGCGCATTCACCGTAACGCACTGATTGCCCGGCGCGCAGTGCGCGCTCTTGAAAAACATTACGATGAAGAAGAAGGCGAAGGCTGGGCTGTAAGGCTAAACGGCATTCCAGAATTACTGGCCGTGTCCAGACGTCAGCTCAGCGCAGTGCGCGAAGCTATCGCGCAATGAACCCACGGTAATGGCAAAGTGTTGTTGCAAATGTCCTACAGGATTTTGGCCTTAATGGTGCTTTAATTGCATTTCGAAACAGGAGCAGTATTTGCAGCCGATTGCTTGACTCAAATGCCTGAATTGCTTTAACAGGATCCGCATGAACATTGAGCCTGCCGACAGCCAGCCGACACCTAGAGTCCAGAACGTCAGCGAACTGCACTTGCCTGTAAGCATTCGCAGCCTATCACTGGCTGTCGTGGCAGTACTCGCAGGACTGTTTGTGCTGCATTGGGCAAGAGCGGTGTTTATACCCTTCATGTTGGGGTTGGTCTTCAGTTATGCTTTATCACCGATCGTAAATTGGATGGAATCCAGGCACATACCCCGTGCGTTAGGCGCGGCCATCCTGATGCTGAGCCTTTTGGCTACCTTGGGTACCACAACGTACGCTCTGTCTGACGAAGCGG
>JAYVEE010000229.1:0-3744 GCA_043749005.1 Polaromonas sp.
ACCAGCGACCCTGCAATGATCAACATCGAGTTATTCAGGCTAAAACCAATGCCCGCCGCGGCCCAGCCTGAATAGCTGTTGAGCATCGACACCACCACCGGCATGTCTGCGCCACCAATCGGAATGATGATCAGCACGCCCATCACAAAGGCCAGCGCCAGCATGGCAAAAAATGCTGTCCAGTTGCCAGTGAAGCTGAACACCAGGCCCAAGCCCAGCATGATCAAGCCCAGCACTAGGTTCAACATGTGCTGACCGGGAAAGATTACCGGCGCGCCCTGAAACAGCCTGAATTTGTACTTGCCGCTAAGCTTGCCAAATGCAATTACCGAGCCGCTGAAAGTAACCGCACCAATCGCCGCACCCAAAAACAACTCAAGCCGGTTGCCAAATGGAATCGCCACACCTTTTGGGGATATTCCAAAAGCATAAGGTTCGGCCACCGCAGCCACAGCAATAAATACCGCCGCCAAGCCAATCATGGAGTGCATGAAAGCCACCAGCTCAGGCATCTTGGTCATCTCTACCCGCTTGGCCATCAGCGTGCCAGCAGCGCCACCAATAACAAGTGCCACCAGCACATAAACCATGCCTTGAGCCTTGCCGCCAGAGGTTTCAACAATCAACGCGCCTGTGGTAAGCACGGCAATCGTCATGCCGACCATCCCGAACAAGTTACCGCGTAGCGATGTTGTGGGGTGGCTCAGACCCTTCAACGCCTGGATAAAAAAGACAGAAGCTACCAAATACAGCAGCGTGACGATGTTCATGCTCATTTCGCGGCTCCTTCAGCGGCTGGAGCCTTCTTTTCTTTTTTCTTGAACATCTCCAGCATTCGCCGTGTAACCAAAAAACCGCCAAACACATTGACTGCCGCCAGCACCACGGCCAGAAAGCCCATGGTTTTGCCAAGCGGCGTCTCCGTCAGCGCAGCAGCCAGCATCGCACCCACAATAACGATCGCAGAAATGGCATTGGTCACGGCCATCAGCGGCGTATGCAGCGCCGGCGTAACTGTCCAAACCACGTGGTAGCCCACGTAGATGGCAAGTACAAAAATAATCAGGTTGATGATCGCGGGGCTAACAGCGGTAAGTGCTTCCATGAGCGTCTCCAGATGGATTTTTAAAATTATTTACGTTTGACTTCGCCGCCCTGCGTCATCAGGCAAGCAGCCACGATGTCGTCGGCCATGTCGATGTTCAAAGCGCCTTCTTTGGTGACGATCAGCTTTAAAAAGTCGAGCAGATTTCTGGCGTAAAGCGCGCTGGCGTCTGCTGCTAAAAGAGACGCGATGTTTGTCTCGCCAATCAGCGTCACGCCGTGTTTGACAACGGTTTTACCGGGTTCTGTCAGGGGGCAGTTGCCGCCTTGTGGCGCAGCCAAGTCAACAATCACGCTGCCCTGTTTCATGGCCTTGACCATGTCTTCGGTTACCAGCACAGGTGCTGCACGACCAGGAATGAGAGCGGTGGTGATGACGATGTCAGCGTTCGCAACCCTCTTGGCCACTTCGTCTTTCTGCCGTGCCAGCCAGCCCGGCGGCATCGGCTTGGCGTAGCCGCCTATGCCGACTGCAGCTTCGCGCTCTTCATCGGTTTCGTACGGCACGTCGATAAACTTGGCGCCCAGTGATTCAACCTGTTCCTTGACACTCGGGCGCACGTCGCTGGCTTCAATCACCGCGCCCAGGCGCTTGGCGGTGGCAATGGCTTGCAAACCTGCCACGCCGACACCCAAAATCACCACACGGGCGGCTTTGACGGTACCAGCAGCGGTCATCAGCATTGGCATAAAGCGTTGGTAAGCATCAGCGGCCATCATTACAGCTTTATAGCCTGCAATATTGGCTTGCGACGACAGCACGTCCATGCTTTGCGCACGGCTGGTGCGCGGCGCTGCTTCAAGCGCAAATGACGTGAGCTGGGCAGCAGCCAGGCGCTGCAGGCCTGCTGCATCAAACGGGTTCAGCATGCCAACCAGCACGCTGCCAGGTTTTACGTGGGGTATTTCACTGTCCAGCGGGCAACGTACCTTGAGCACGATGTCGGCGGCGTAAGCGCCTGCAGCATCGGTAATCTCGGCACCGACTGCGGTATATGCGTCGTCAGGCACGCTGGCTGCGACACCTGCGCCAGCCTGCACGCGAATCGTGTGGCCCTGGGCCTTGAGTTTTTTGGCCGTTTCCGGCGTGATGGCGACGCGCGTTTCGCCGTCCACTGTTTCGGCGGGTACTCCGATCAGCATGGGTTTCTCCTCAGTTAGACATTGGTTTTTTCGGGCTTTTTTGCCTGCCGACTAGCTTACATGAGTTTTTCAACACTTCTCAATGGGTATCCTCAGCTAATGGTTTGTTTACTTGGCGGTCGGCATGACAAACTCTGCGCCTTTGCCAATGCTCTCAGGCCAGCGTTGCATGATGGATTTTTGCTTGGTGTAAAAACGCACGCCTTCTTCGCCATAGGCATGCATGTCGCCAAACAGACTTTTCTTCCAGCCGCCAAAGCCGTGCCATGCCATCGGCACGGGAATAGGCACATTGATGCCAACCATGCCCACTTGTATGCGGCGACTGAATTCGCGCGCCACATGACCATCGCGGGTAAAGCAGCTCACGCCATTGCCGAACTCGTGGGCGTTGATCAGGTCAACCGCTTCCTTTAAATCATTGACCCGCACACAGCCCAGAACTGGGCCAAAAATCTCTTCCTTGTAAATGCGCATGTCGGGGGTTACGTGGTCGAACAAAGTGCCGCCCATCCAATAGCCGGCTTCACAACCCTCGCCTGCGTCCTTGCCCGTAAAAGTACGGCCGTCCACCAATAATTTCGCGCCTTCTTCAACTCCCAAATCGATGTAGCCCGTGATGCGTTTGTGCGCAATGCCAGTGACGATGGGCCCCATTTCAGCATCCAGATTGACGCCGTTTTTAATCACCAGCGTTTTGGCGCGCGCCGCCAGCTTGGGGATCAGTTTGTCAGCTACATCACCGACCAAAACTGCGACCGAGATAGCCATGCAGCGCTCGCCAGCCGAGCCATAACCCGCACCAATCAGTGCATCCACCGCCTGTTCCAAGTCTGCGTCGGGCATGACGACCATGTGATTTTTAGCGCCGCCCAAAGCTTGCACGCGCTTGCCGTGGTGCGCGCCAGTTTCGTAAATATAATTGGCAATTGGGGTTGAGCCGACGAACGACACGGCCTTGACATCCGGGTGTACGAGCAGTGCATCAACTGCCACCTTATCACCCTGCACAACATTAAATACGCCATCAGGTAACCCGGCCTGCTTGAACAGCTCGGCCATGAACAAACTGGCGCTGGGGTCAATCGGGCTGGGCTTGAGGATAAAGGTGTTGCCAGCAGCAATCGCCACCGGAAACATCCACATCGGAACCATCACCGGAAAGTTAAACGGTGTGATCCCCGCCACCACGCCGAGCGGTTGCCTGAGCGTCCAGTTGTCAATGCCAGTGCTTACTTGATCGGTGAAATCGCCTTTTAGAAGTTGCGGTATGCCGCAGGCAAACTCCACGATGTCAATGCCGCGAGACACCTCGCCCTGCGCATCGGTAAATACTTTGCCGTGCTCAGCGGTAATCATGTGCGCCAGCTTGTCTTTGTGCCGGTTCAGCAACTCTAGAAACTTGAACATGACACGAGCCCGGCGAATTGGAGGTGTGTCAGCCCAAGCCGGGAACGCGGCTTGGGCTGCTGCCACAGCTGCATCAACGTCGGAAAC
>JAYVEE010000230.1:0-3740 GCA_043749005.1 Polaromonas sp.
GGTACCCGGGGCAGTCACCCGATGACACCGCTGGTTTTTATTACCGGCGCGTCGAGCGGTATCGGCCAGGCACTGGCGCTGCGGTTTTACGAGGCAGGCTATCGGCTGGCTTTGGCAGCGCGCCGTACCCAAGAGGTGAAATCTTGGGCTGAGTCAGCAAAATTAGGTGCAGGCAGCTATGAAATATATAGCGCTGATGTGTCTGATATTGACAGTATTGTTGCTGCCGGGAAGGCTTGCCTGGCCAGTCAGGGCGTGCCTGATGTGGTGATCGCAAACGCTGGCATCAGCATCGGCATGGACAGTGCCATCCGCGCTGACCTGGACGTGATGGCGCGCACCTTTGCCACCAACACCATTGGCGTCGCGGCTACGTTTCACCCGTTTATCAGCGTCATGACCGAACGCGGCTCGGGCGCTCTTGTGGGCATTGGCAGTGTTGCCGGCATACGCGGCCTGCCGGGGCACGGCGCGTACTGTGCGAGCAAAGCCGCAGTGATTGCATATTGTGAAAGCTTGCGCGGCGAATTGAAGCCTTCGGGTGTGAAAGTCGTGACGATTTGCCCGGGTTATATCGACACGCCGCTGACGCAAAAAAATAGCTACGCCATGCCGTTTTTAATGCCGCCTGGGGCGTTCGCAGACCAGGCTTTTGCGGCCATCGAAGCGGGCGCCAGTTACTGCGTGATTCCATGGCAAATGGGCGTGGTGGCCAAACTATTGCGCCTGCTGCCAAATGCACTGTTTGATAAGGTGTTGGCCGGCCGAGCTCGCAAACCTCGCCAGACAAAAAACTGAGCGCTAAATAAATGCTATTAAATCAGGAGCTGCTCACACCCGTATTTGTTGGATCAGCACTCATTCCTGACGTTAAAAAAGCTTCAAAACTATCGTCTTGAAGCTTACTTGTTTCAACCTGAAGTGATTCAGGTTGAAAGGAACTGCAGGGACTTAGTAGCCGCCGCGTCCACCACCGCCACCGCCGCCTGAACGACCACCGCCACCGCCAGCACCGCCGCCGCCGTATGGGCTGCGAAAACCGCCGCCGCCACCGTAGCCTCCGCCACCTGAGCGATCACCGCCGCCGCCACCACCGTAACCACCACCACCTGAGCGGTCACCGCCGCCGCCGCCACCGTAGCCGCCACCACCGCCGCCGAAGCCGCCACCACCTGAACGTGGAGGACGCGCCTCCATCGGACGGGCTTCATTCACGACAACACTGCGGCCGCCCAGTGGCTGACCGTTCATGCCGGTGATTGCAGCTTGTGCTTCGGCGTCGTTGCCCATTTCCACAAAACCAAAACCTTTAGAGCGACCCGTATCACGTTCCATCATGACTTTAGCGCTGGTGACAGCACCAAATTGGCCAAATGATTGTTGCAGGTCTTCGTCGCGGACCGAGTATGGCAAATTGCCGACGTAAAGTTTGTTGCCCATAAAGGGACTCCTCTAAAAACACACATATCAAAAGCGATGGGGCCCCGGTAGCACAACAAATCTTTAGACGTACCGCTGTAGCGCGCGAAACTGACCGATCACTAACCTGTAAAATTATTAAACCATATCAAAAATAAACTTGATAGGACAAAAATTTATACGACTTGATTATGCGCCAGCTATGTGGGGAGCGAGCAATTGTCGTTATTACTTACAAAAACGATAAAAATAACGTTTTTTCATAGTTTGGCGTCGGTTTGGTTGCACGGCTTAGGGGCCAAAGTGCGTCTGGTTAAGGCTGTGCTGCAGGCAGAGCTGGCAATTTGCGGTTGGAGTCTGTAAGCACTTGATAAGCGATTAGGTTGCTGAAATCAGCAACCCTCTAGCGCTTTTAAAGACGTTACATGATGTTAGCCCAGCCAATACAAAGGCTAACAGCTCCTGATGTTATAGCGTTGGATAGTCTGTGTAACCTTCTGCCCCACCGCCGTACCAGGTCTTCTGGTTGTCCTGGTTAAAAGGCCCGCCTTGTTTCAGGCGCGCTACCAGGTCGGGATTGCCAATGTACAGCTTTCCAAAGGCCACCAGATCATCGCCGTGCTTGATGGCGTTTTCAGCCAGCGCCTGGTCGTAGCCGTTATTGACCATCCAGGCGCCTTTGCCGCCTGCTTCCCGATAAGCGGCCTTCAGTGCGGCATAGTCAAACGGTCGGTCAGGCATTTCGCGTGGCCCACCAGTGGCGCCTTCAATGATATGGATGTAAGCCAGGTTCATGCTGGCCAGTTCGCGCACCACGTGATCGAATAGTGGCTGCGGGTCTGCATCCACCACGTCGTTCGCTGGGGTCACAGGTGACAACCGGATTCCGGTACGGCCGCCGCCCACAGCAGCCGTCACTGCGCGAGTTACCTCCAGCAGCAGGCGTGCACGGTTTTCAATGGAGCCGCCGTAGTCGTCAGTACGCTGGTTGGCGCCAGTTTTTAAAAATTGGTCCAGCAGGTAGCCGTTGGCGCCATGAATTTCCACCCCGTCAAATCCGGCGGTATCAACGGCGTTACGCGCTGCTACCTGGTAGCTGTGAACCAGGTCGGGCAGCTCTTCAGCACGCAGTGCGCGGGGCTCTGATGTTTCAACAAACACCGGGTTGCCATCTTTGATCAGCACGGTTTTGGTTTTCGCGGTGATGGCCGACGGTGCAACCGGTGCGCCGTGGTCAGGTTGCAAAGACGTGTGTGAAACCCGGCCCACATGCCACAGTTGCACCACAATTTTGCCGCCAGCGGCGTGTACGTCGCGGGTCACTTTCTTCCACGCGTCAAGCTGCTCAGTGCCGTACAGGCCCGGCACATCTGAATAACCCTGGCCCTGCTGCGTAATCGCCGTGGCCTCGGTAATGATCAACCCCGCTGTGGCGCGCTGGGCGTAATAAGTAATAGCCAACGGGCCAGGAATTGCATCGGGCGAACGATTGCGCGTCAGTGGCGCCATAACGATGCGGTTGGTCAAGTGCAAGTCACCGGCTGTGACGGGGTCGAATAATGTGGGCATTTACTACTTTTTAAAACTGAACGACCCGCAGTTTGGCTCAAAAGCAAATACCGTGTGCAAGACAATCCGCTGGCTTTGTGTCAGCAGCATCCTGATAAGCCGCCTTCTTACTTGATCAGCCCTTCAGCCCGCATTGCCGTCTGTACCGCGGGCCGCTGGGCCATGTGGGCGCGATACGTGGCGATGTTGGCAAAGCCTGAAATATCGACTTTGACCAGTGGTGCCCAGTTGGTGACGTTAAAGAGATACGGATCTGCCACGCTGAATGCATCACCCATCAGATACTGTTTGCCAGCCAGCTGCTCGTCAACCCACTTCAAGCGGCTGAGCAGTTTTTCAATCACCATAGGTTTGTAATCAGCCGGAGTGGCAGGGTTGAAGAGCGGCGCAAATCCCTTGTGCAGCTCAGTGCCAGTAAAGTTCAACCAGCCCTGCATTTGGGCGCGCGCGATCGTTCCATTGGCAGGAGCGAGGTTTTTCTCAGGTACCTGGTCGGCAATGTATTGCACGATAGCCGGGCCCTCGGTCAGGCGGGTGCTGTCGTTCAGCTCCAGCAGCGGCACATAACCCAGCGGATTGATGCTGTAGTAGTCGGTACCATCTTCCAGCAGGTGAGTTCTGGTCGGGGCTTTAACCGGGGTGAATGTCATGCCCGCCTCATGCAGCGTGATGTGAACTGACAGCGAGCAGGCGCCGGGGGAAAAATAAAGCTTCATCAATGTCCTTTGATATACGGAGTAGTTCTAATGCTT
>JAYVEE010000231.1:0-11921 GCA_043749005.1 Polaromonas sp.
GCGACTTCAGAAGCAAACTGCGTGAGCACTTTGAAATTAACCGTCATTACATTGTGGTGGCCGCGCTAAAAGCCTTGAGCGAAGAGGGCACAGTGCCAGTTGCCAAAGTAGCCGAAGCGATTAAAAAGTACAGAATTCAAACCGACAGAATCAACCCCTTGTATGCCTGATTCCATCGCATAACTTATTTTTGCGGGACAAAGCAACGAATACGCCAAGCGCTTCGTTGCTCCGTCCCCAACTGATTGGAGAAAAATAAATGGCAACCATAGATATTGCAGTTCCAGACATTGGTGATTTTGATGAAGTCACTGTGATTGAGTTGCTCGTCAAGCCCGGCGATACCATCGCCGCCGACCAATCGTTACTGACGGTAGAGTCCGACAAGGCGTCGATGGAAATCCCGTCGAGCGCGGCCGGCGTGGTCAAAGAGGTCAAGGTAAAGCTGGGCGACAAGGTCAAGCAAGGCTCCATCGTTCTGAGCCTGGAGGTTGCCGATGCAGGCTCAGTTCAGGCATCAAAAATGCCTCCAGCCCAAGAAATTAAGGCGCAAGCTACTCCTGAATCAATAGCAAACAAAGCTGATCCTGTAAAGGTTGTGTCCGCTGGCTCAGCCAGTGGACTGGTCAATATTCAAGTCCCCGATATTGGCGACTTCAAAGACGTCACTGTCATCGAGGTGCTGGTCAAAGTCGGCGACAACATCAAGGTCGAGCAGTCGCTGGTCACGGTAGAGTCGGACAAGGCGTCAATGGAAATTCCGTCATCCGGTGCGGGCGTGCTGAAAGACCTCAAAGTCAAGCTGGGTGACAAGATCAACATTGGCGATTTGCTGGCGGTGCTTGAAAGCGCTGCCGCTCCTGGCGCAAGTGCTGCGCCGACTGTTTCGACGGTTCAGGCTGTTCAGGCTGCTCAGGCTGCTCCGCCGGCGCCCGCGCCGGTTGCGGCAGCGTCTTCTGCGTCTGTTGCCTCTCCTGCTGAAGCCGCAGTTGCATCATCTGCGGCAGCTTCGCACAACCCCGCCGCAGCACCTACTGGTCAACTTCCCCACGCATCCCCATCCGTGCGCAAGTTCGCCCGCGAACTTGGTGTACCGCTGGCTGAGGTCAAAGGCGCTGGCCCAAAAGGCCGGATCACTCTGGACGATGTGCAGGCATTTACCAAATCTGTCATGGCTGGTGCGGTTCAAACACTGGCTCAGGCTGCAATAGGGCCAGCCGCTTCAGGTGGTGCGGCTGGCTCGGGTGTGGGCCTTGACCTGCTGCCATGGCCCAAAGTGGACTTCACCAAGTTTGGCCCGATCGAGCGCAAGGAAATGGGCCGCATCAAAAAGATCAGCGGCGCCAACCTGTTGCGCAATGCCATCGTCATTCCCGCTGTCACCAACTTTGACGATGCGGACATCACTGAACTCGAGGCTTTTCGGGTTTCAACAAATAAGGAAAATGAAAGACCGGCCAAAGATGGAGTTAACGCAAGCGTTAAGGTGACGATGCTGGCTTTCCTTATTAAAGCCTGCGTCTCAGCACTTAAAAAGTTCCCGGACTTCAACGCTTCGATTGACGGCGAGGCAGTTGTTTACAAGCAGTACTTTCACATCGCGTTTGCTGCCGACACACCCAATGGATTAATGGTGCCGGTCATTCGTGACTGCGACAAAAAGGGGGTGATGCAGATCAGCGAAGAGATGGGCGAGCTGGCCAAAAAAGCGCGTGACGGCAAACTCAGCCCCGCTGAAATGCAGGGCGCGTGCTTCACCATTTCCAGCCTGGGCGGCATTGGCGGGCGTTACTTCACGCCCATCATCAACGCGCCGGAAGTGGCTATTTTGGGTGTGTGCAAGAGCAATATGGAGCCAGTATGGGACGGTAAGGCGTTCCAGCCGCGCCTGATGCTGCCACTGTCTCTAACTTGGGACCACCGTGTTATTGATGGTGCAGCGGCTGCGCGATTTAATGCGTATTTAGGTCAAATTTTGAGCGACTTCCGGCGAGTATTGCTGTGACGACACTCGTGGTTGTCAAGAAAGCTGGTCAAGTTGTGATGGCTGCTGACACGTTGGTCACATTTGGCGATACCGCGCTTCCGCATCGTTATGAAGTCAATAGCAAAATCTTCAAGGTGGATGCGCCCGCTGGCATCAGTTACGTGGGCATGGCGGGTACGGTGGCGCATTTTCCTGCGCTTCGCAAAGCCATCGCCGCGCTGCCCAAGGCTGAGGTAAAGCTGAGTTCCAAAGACGAGGTGTACGACACGTTTTTAAAGCTGCATCCGCTCCTGAAGGAAACGTTCTTTTTGCAAACCAAAGAAGACGACAACGACCCCTATGAGTCGATGCAGTTCACCGTCGTCATTGCAAACTCAAGCGGTATTTACGGTCTGTACAGCTATCGCGAGATTTTTGAGTTCAAGGAATTTTGGGGCATTGGCTCGGGCCGAAGCTTTGCGCTCGGTGCCATGCATGCCGTCTGGGACAGTGCAAAAACCGCCAAAGAAGTCGCCTTGGCAGGGATGCATGCAGGCTGCGAGTTTGACAAAAATTCGGGTGGCCCGATTGATATGTTTTCTGTGAAGTTGAAAGCTTAGTACAAGGTTTGATCATGTTAGAAATTAAAGTACCGGATATAGGTGATTTTGATGAAGTCACCGTGATTGAGCTGCTCGTCAAAGTGGGTGACAGCATCAAGGTTGACCAGAGTTTGCTCACGGTCGAGAGTGACAAAGCCTCGATGGAAATTCCGTCGTCCAGTGCTGGTGTGGTGAGGGAGATCAAAGTCAAGCTGGGCGATAAAGTGAAGCAAGGCTCTGTTGTTTTGAGTCTTGAAGGAGCTGGCGCAGGCCCATCTGATGTGTCGAAATCGGCTCCGGCCCAAGAAACGTCTGTGCAAGAAGCTCCTGAAATAATAGCATCTACCAATGCACCAGTCGTTAACCCCACCGCCAGCAGCTTTTCAGGCACAGCGGACCTAGACTGCGACCTGATGGTTCTTGGCGCAGGCCCAGGCGGCTACAGTGCAGCTTTCCGCGCTGCAGACCTGGGTCTTAAAGTTATTTTGGTTGAGCGCTATGCCGCTCTGGGTGGCGTATGCCTGAACGTCGGTTGCATCCCCTCCAAAGCGCTGTTGCATGTGGCTGCCGTGATGGACGAAGTTAGCCACCTGGGTGCGCTTGGCATTGAGTTTGGCCCGCCAAAAGTCAACATCGATATGCTTCGCAGCCACAAAGATAAAGTCATTGGCAAGCTGACGGGCGGCCTGGCGGCGATGGCGAAAATGCGCAAGGTCACGATCGTGCGTGGTGTGGGTCAGTTTGTGGGCGCAAATCATTTGCAAGTTGAAGAAACCAGCGGCCCGCAAGGTCAAGAAAAAACCGGCAAGTCCCAGACGATTGCTTTTAAAAAATGCATCATCGCTGCGGGCAGCCAGGCAGTGCGCTTGCCATTCATGCCTGATGATCCGCGCGTGGTTGATTCCACAGGAGCGCTGGGCCTGAAAGAAGTCCCCAAGCGCATGCTTATTTTGGGTGGCGGCATCATCGGCCTGGAAATGGGCACCGTTTACAGCACGCTGGGTGCGCGTCTGGACGTGGTGGAGATGATGGACGGCTTGATGCAGGGCGCTGACCGAGACATGGTCAAAATCTGGCAAAAAATGAACGCTAAACGGTTCGACAACATCATGCTCAAAACCAAAACGGTTGATGCAAGGACAACGCCTGCGGGCATAGAAGTGACATTTGAATCGTCCGAGCCTGGCGGTACTGCTCCCGCACCCCAAACCTACGACCTGGTGCTGCAAGCGGTAGGCCGGTCCCCCAACGGCAAAAAACTAAGCGCTGAAAAAGCAGGGGTAGCCATCACAGATCGCGGCTTTATCAACGTTGACATTCAAATGCGCACCAACGTGCCGCATATCTTCGCTATTGGCGACATCATTGGGCAGCCCATGCTGGCGCATAAGGCCGTGCATGAGGGTCATGTAGCAGCCGAAGTTATTGCAGGTGAACTGCAAGGCAACAAAGAACTCGCAAGCGCCGCATTTAACGCCAGAGTTATCCCGAGCGTCGCCTACACCGACCCCGAAGTCGCATGGGTTGGCCTGACCGAAGACGAAGCCAAGGCAAAAGGCATCAAGGTCAAAAAAGGCCTGTTTCCCTGGTCAGCATCAGGCCGAGCCATTGCCAACGGCCGCGACGAAGGCGTGACCAAGCTGCTGTTTGACGATTCACCTGAAGCGCACGGCCACGGCAAGATATTAGGCGGCGGCATGGTCGGCACGCACGCAGGCGACATGATTGGCGAGATCGCGCTGGCCATTGAAATGGGCGCAGACGCAGTAGACATCGGCAAGACCATTCACCCGCATCCCACGCTTGGCGAAAGCATCGGTATGGCAGCTGAGGTGGCACACGGCAGCTGTACGGATTTGCCGCCTGCGAAGATCTAGTCAGAGTAGGCGAGGCTGGGCACCTTACTGCTATTGAACTGCAAACATGAGAATCGTTGGCAGGCACATTTACAGCGATTTTGAACTTGACCCGCAACTTGTGTTGTAACGCGGCACAGGGTTAGACGCCATGCTTGCTACGGCTTTAACGCGAAGCTAGAAAGGCGTTTGGCGCCTCACGCATTTGCGGATGAATGCTACGGATTTCCAGCGTCAGCTTGAGCAGGCTGCTATCGCTAGCAAACGGTGATTGGGACAGCAGATGTCTGTGGGCTTTCACTTACCCTCAAAACAATCTTTTTCTGAAGCAAATGACATGATTTTTGGAGGAGGAGGGGTTGAGTCCTTGCTGGTCGACGATCAGGCGTTGTAACTCAATGGGTTTGTACGAGCGACCGAGGATGTTCGTGCTTTGCTAAAACCTTGTCGTGCTGATAGCGCAAAAATTATTTGGACGCTGGGCTTTTGCCAGCTTCTTTTGCGCTGGACCGTTGCTGGTTTCAAGCGCTTCCAGATAACGAATTGAAAAATATTTGAGTCGACGATGATTTGCTTGTAGATTTACTGGTTGCAGTGAACGGGCAAACTTTCACTGGCATCCTCATGGTCGGCACTTGTCTTTGGATGAAAATGCTAGGAATGGTGGAGGTGTCACCAAAAATGCTTTATGAAATAGTAATTAGAGTTCATAAAGCGGTGATGTTGGACGATTGCATTCTCGGGGCCAGTGTGATAGGTTAACAAATACCAGTTTTGTGCTGTGTGCAAATAGTATGTATTTGTATGCTTTTAAATATTTATGTAAACGCCATTGCTCCTGAAATGCAGAGCCAATTGTTTTAGCCAGCTTTGCTTGTACCGCTCCAAATTTCAAACGTTTCCATGAATCATTCAGGTGAAAACTTAGCCGCTGTTCCGAACCCACTTTCTTTCCTGGCAGGAGGCGGCGAAATGGGCCGTCTCATTGGAGCCATGGACTGGTCCAAATCCGCTTTGGGATCGGTAGCAAACTGGCCGCAAAGTCTGCGTACTGCCCTCAGCATTTGCCTCGCCTCAGACCTGCCGATTTGCGTTATCTGGGGGCCTGGCCTTGTCCAGCTTTACAACGACGCCTACCGCGTTATTTGCGGTGACAAACATCCGCGGTCGATGGGGCAAAACTTTTCAGTATGCTGGCAAGAAGCATGGCCGGTAATTGGCCACGCACACGACTCTGCCCTGGCTGGCGAAACGGCTTTCCTGGAAGGCCAGCACATTTATCTTGAGCGGCACGGATACGTTGAAGAATGCTTTTTCACATTTTCATTTAGTCCCATCAGGGGGGAGGTAGAGCATGTATGCGGCCTGTTTCATCCTGTCATTGAGATCACTTCCAAGATGCTCGCCGAGCGGCGGACGCGGGCTCTGCGCGACCTGACGTTGCTCACGAGCCAGGCGAAGTCCGTTGCCCAAGCGCTTGCTCTGGCTTCTCAAAGCCTTGCCAGCTACGAACTCGACTTGCCGTTTACCTTGCTGTACGCACTGAGTGCGGACGGCCATCAAGCTCAATTGGCTGGATCCAGCGGTTTGAAGGCAGATGCGCTTGCCAGCCTGCACACGGTAGCTGTGGATGAAGACCCCTCTGCAATTTTGCCGCTGGCAGACGTGCAACGCTCACGCTCGGCAGTGCAGGTAAATGGTCTGAGTCAACAACTCGGCGCGGCTTTATCAGGGCCTTACCCAGAACCTGCGAATGCGGCACTGCTGCTCCCGATCATGCGGCCGGGGACGAATGATCTTGTTGCAATACTGGTTGCTGGCATCAGCGCTCGCCTGTCCATGAACGAGGCATACCGTAGCTTTTATGACTTGCTTGCCTCCGGTATTTCAACTGCCATCACCAATGCTGCTGCGTTTGAAGACCAGCGGCGACAAGCCAATGCACTGGCTGAACTGGACCGGACCAAGTCCGCCTTTTTTTCCAACGTCAGCCATGAGTTTCGCACGCCACTGACCCTGATGCTCGGGCCGGTTGAGGACATTCTGGCCGCACCTAGCGAGGAATTGCTCCCGTTGCAACGGGAGCGCCTCGAGCTTGTTTATCGCAACGGGCTTCGCCTGCAGCGCCTTGTGAACAACTTGCTCGAATTTTCGCGGATTGAGGCGGGTCGGGTTCGCGCGGGGTATGAGCCGACAGCCCTTCCCGAGTTCACCACCGATCTCGTCAGCAACTTTCGCTCGGCCTGCGAGAAGGCCGGGCTGGAACTGCGCGTCGAGTGCCCGCCGCTTGGCGAGCTGGTGTTCGTGGACCGGCCGATGTGGGAAAAGATCGTTCTTAACCTGCTGTCGAACGCCTTCAAATTTACCTTCGAAGGGGAAATAACCGTTTCGATGCGGCAAGCTGACGGTTCCGCCGAACTGCGCGTGCAAGATACGGGTACGGGCATTCCACCGGAAGAACTCCCGCGACTATTTGAACGCTTCCACCGGATTGAAAACGCACGCGCACGCACGCACGAGGGCAGCGGCATCGGGATGGCCTTGGTGCAAGAACTGGTCAAACTGCACGGCGGCTCGATCAGCGCGACAAGCGAGGTCGGACGCGGGACGACGTTTACCGTCCGGGTTCTGTTGGGATCCCGGCATCTGCCTCATGATCAGGTTGGCAGCAGTCGCATCGCCGCGCTGCCAACCGCAGAGGCAAGTACCTTTGTCGAGGAAGCGCTGAGATGGCTACCCGACACCGATCAGCGCCCGGCTGCTGGCTCTGAGATGCTGCAGCTCGCTGACGAGGCGGCGGTTCCTGCTTCGTCCCTTGAACAACCCGACGACGACCGACCTCTGGTGCTTGTAGCCGACGACAACGCCGACATGCGTCGATACATTGTCCGGCTGCTCGGCCAGCATTACCGCACTGAGGCCGTGTCCGACGGAATAGCCGCGTTGGCGGCGGCGCGGGCGCGGATGCCGGACCTTGTTTTGACCGACGTGATGATGCCCCGGCTTGACGGCTTTGGGCTGTTGCGTGCGCTGCGCGGCGACCCCCGGACAAGCGGCCTACCAGTCATCATGCTTTCTGCCCGTGCTGGGGAGGAAAGCCGGATCGAAGGCATTGAAAATGGGGCTGACGACTACCTGGTGAAGCCGTTCAGTGCCCGGGAGTTGCTGGCCCGTGTGACGGCCCACCTTCAGATGGCCCGAGTGCGGCGGGACAGCATCGTGGCGATTCAGGCCAGCGAGGAACAATTTCGGGCGTTGGTCAATGCCAGCTCGGACGTTGTATACCGCATGAACGCAGACTGGACTGAGTTGCGCCATCTGCAGGGCCGCGAGTTCATTGCCGACACGCACGAACCGAATCGCTCATGGCTGCAGAAATATATTCCCAAGGACGATCAGCCGCGCATTTTGGAGGTCATTCAAGCGGCCATCCGGTCCAAGGGCATTTTTGAGCTGGAGCACCGGGTTGTGCGTGTAGATGGCACGCTCGGGCGGGCGTTCTCCCGGGCTGTCCCGATGCTCGATAGCGACGGTCAGATTAAAGAATGGTTCGGCGCAGCCAGTGACGTGACCGCACGCAGGCAGGCGGAAGCTGCGATCCAGATTGAAGAGGAGCGCAGCCGCTTGATCCTGGAATCGATCACCGACGGCTTTTACGCCCTCGACTCTGACTGGCGATTTATATATATGAATTCGGCGGGCGAGCGAATCCTGGAGCGCGCTAAGGGCGAGCTCATCGGCAAGCGCTTGTGGGAGGAATACCCCGGCGCGGTGGGAACCGAGTTCGAGCGCGTGTACCGTCGGGTTGCTTGCGGGCAGGGCAGCGAGTCCATCACGGCTCACTACCCCGATCTTGATCGCTGGTATGAGGTTACCGCCTATCCCGCCCTGGACGGACTGTCGGTGTACTTTCGGGACGTCACCGACCGCAGGCAGCTCGAGCAGGAACGCCAGCAGTTCGCTGCCCTGGTGGAAACCAGTTCCGACTTCATCGGCTTAGCCGGGCTCGATCAGCGGGGTGTGTACGTCAACCGGGCCGGGCAAGAGTTGGTTGGGCTGGAACCTGGTCAGGCGGCTGGCATCAGCGTCCTCGACTACTTTCCCGAAAGCGAGCGGGACCGCATCCTCTGCTTGATCGCGGAGTCCGAAGGTGGGGAGCAGGTTGTCGTGGACACCTGGTTCCAGCACTTCCGATCAGGCCAGTTGATTCCGGTCTCATGGTCTTTTCTGAGTCTTCGGGACGCGAGCGGAAACGTCAACGGGTACGCTAGCGTGACCCGTGACCTCTCCGAGCGCTTTAAGGCCTCGGAATTGCTGAGGGCGAGCGAGGAGCGGCGGAGGCTGGCTCTCGAAGCCGCCGAACTCGGCATGTGGCATGTGGAGCCGGTGAGCCGTAGCACCCAAACCGACGCCCGGTACCGGACCATCTTTGGCACCACTGAGGAGTGGACCGACTACTTACAGGCAATCGCCGTCATCCACCCCGACGACCAACCAGCAGTGCTGGAGGCATTGGCAGCCGCGACCCGACTGGAAGACCCTAGCGCCTATGCCATCGAATTCCGGATTTTCCACCCGGACGGGTCGCTCCACTGGGTCTTCGCCAAGGGGCGGTCAACCTTTGAAGGAATCGGCGAGGCGAGGCGGGTCACCAGCTTTGACGGCACCGTGGCAGACATCACTGAACGCAAACGCGGGGAGGAAGAGCGGGAGCGAATGCTTGACCAACTCAAAGAGCAGGACCAGCGCAAAAACGAGTTTTTGGCAACACTGGCCCATGAACTCCGTAATCCACTTGCGCCGATTCGCAACGGTCTGCAGATCTTGCGCCAGACGAAGGGTGACCTGGAGGCTACCGAAAAAACCCGGTTGATGATGGAACGCCAACTTAACCAGATGGTGCACCTGATCGATGACCTGCTGGATTTGAGCCGCATCAGCCGCGGCAAGATCGAGCTTCGCAAAGAGCGCATCGAATTGGCCAGAGCCATTGAGCACGCCATTGAAGCTAGCAGGCCATCCATTGAAAAAGCAGGGCACGAGCTGTTGATTGACATGCCGGCTGAGCCGATTTATGTTGATGCTGATATGACCCGGTTGACTCAAGTTTTTTCAAACCTTCTGAACAACGCTGCCAAATTTACAGAGCAAGGCGGACGTGTGCAAATAGGGGTCAAGCAGACAGGCGCTGAGGTGAAAGTGTCGGTCACAGACAACGGAATTGGTATTGAGGCGAACATGCTCACGCGCGTTTTTGAGATGTTTACCCAGGTCGACAGCAGCTTGGGAAGATCACACGGTGGCTTGGGTATAGGCCTGTGTATTGTCCAGCGGCTGGTGCATATGCATGGGGGTTTAGTGACGGTTTGCAGCAATGGACTTGGCAAGGGAAGTGAGTTTGTCGTGCGCTTGCCGCTGGCAATGTCACTTGTTGCGAGTAAACCTGCTACGAGAAACAGCACCGTCAGCCCAACTACACGCCTGCGTGTTCTGGTTGCCGATGACAACGTGGACTCCGCCGAAAGCCTTGCCATGCTCCTGACGCTCGAAGGCTATGACGCACAGACGGCGCACGATGGACAACAGGCGCTGGAGATGACTGCAGCATTCAGGCCTGACGTAATGCTGCTGGACATCGGGATGCCGAAGTTAAACGGTTATGAAGTGTGCCGCAATCTGCGGCAACAGTCATGGGGTAAAAAAATTATTGTGATTGCCCTGACCGGGTGGGGCTTGGAAACGGATAGGCAACAGTCCCAAGTTGCGGGTATTGACTTTCATCTGGTCAAACCAGTTGATTACGATACGGTGAAAAACTTGCTGCACGGAGTGGCTGCCAGGGTTTGAGCGACAAAGCCGTGCCTACCCCGCTAACACGACCGGATATTTGATCATTTACCGAGCGTTTGAGGCTTCCATGGGATCTGTAGGCAATCGAGCTTTATGCTTTTCAAACCGGGTGTGCTTTTGCTGCAGCCCAAAGCGATAGATTTCAGTCCCTGGGCCGTGCGTGAGTACTGTGTAGGTCAACTAGTCGGTTTAAGTAAGACCGCAGCAGCGGTTTAACAGGCGAGTTGCCGATGGCAATTTTCTTTAGCTTGGGCGGGGCAATTAGCAAGCCAACAACCCGTTAGCTCGTCGCAATCGTGTCAACACGCAGCTGGCTTCAATGCCCCTAGCACTGGGCGCTTGGCACAAAGAAGTCGCAATACTGCGAGAATCGTAGTTAGTTTTTGATACGTAAAAAGGAATTTGTTATGCACCGTTTCGCTTTGAAATCCCTACTGGCTTTGGCTACTTTTGCCTTGGCAGGTGCCAGTTTCTCTCAAACCGTCTTCCGTATCACCACCATCCCCGAAGAAGCGGCGACGGAGCAGACCCGAAAATTTGGCCCGATCGTCAAGTACCTGGAAAGCAAGCTTGGCCAAAAAGTTGAGTTCATTCCTGTATCTGACTACCCTGCTGCAGTAGAGGCATTGGTCAACAAGCAGGTAGACATGGTCTGGTTTGGCGGTTTTACCTTTGTGCAGGCCAACGTACGGTCAGGCGGAAAGATTGTGCCAATCGCCCAGCGCGAAGAAGACACCAAATTCCAGTCGGTCTTCATCACAAAGCCCGATTCCGGCATTAAAACTCTGGCGGACTTGAAAGGCAAACAGGTCAGCTTTGGTTCGCAGTCGTCAACTTCTGGCCATTTGATGCCGCGCAGCTTTTTGCTGGATGCCAAAATTGATCCAGACAAAGATTTCAAACGGGTGGCTTACTCGGGCGCTCATGATGCCACCATTGCCTCGGTGGTCAGTGGCAAGGTAGACGCCGCTGCGCTGGACATCACGGTGTGGAACAAGTTTGTCAAAGAAGGCAAAGTGACTGACAAAGATGCGGTGGTTTTCTTTACCACACCGGGGTATTACAACTACAACTGGTCAGTACATGCCGACATGCCTGCTGCACAGCGCGAGCGTGTGAAAAAGGCGTTACTCGACATTGATCCCAAGACACCTGAAGGTAAGGAAATTCTGGACTTGAATCGTGCCAGTCGCTACATCGCCACAGTGCCTGAAAACTACCGCGGCATTGAAGCAGCAGCGCGCAGCGCAGGCTTGCTCAAGTAAGCGACGTGCAGGTTGTACTGGCCGATGCGTCGGCTCGCCATCCAATGGCCAAAGGTACTGCACCGGATGCGGTACGCTGTATTTCTGTAAGTGTTCAGTCGGGCGAGTGTGTGGCCATCATTGGCCCGTCTGGCGCGGGCAAAACCACATTGCTGCAACTGATTGCCTGTTCACTTAAGCCCACTACGGGTTCCCTAACATTGGGAAAGGTCAACCCTTGGACCTTACCAGTTAACAAACTGCAAAAATTGCGGGGCACATTGTTTTTGGCGCCGCAAGTACCGCCCCTGCCGCCGCGTCAGCGTGTCGTGACGGCCGTGCTGGCTGGGCGTCTGCCGCAAATGGGTATTTGGGCAAGTCTGCGCAGCCTGTTTTACCCTGT
>JAYVEE010000232.1:0-3723 GCA_043749005.1 Polaromonas sp.
GGTGGATTCAAGTTGTCCAGTGCGCAAAATAGCCGGACATTTCCACCACCGCCAACGGTTGCGTCCCGCTCGGGCGCTCCTGTCACGCTTAACTTCATCAACGCCGACATTGAAGCGGTCGCCCGCACCATGGCGGTTATCAGTGGTCGCAATGTGGTGGTGGATCCGCGAGTCAAAGGCAACATGACGCTGGTGACTGCCGTGCCGGCTACGCCAGCACAGGCCTTACGCTTGTTTTCAGCGCAGCTGCGGACTCAGGGTTTTGCACTGCTCGAGTCGTCCGGCTTATTTCTTGTGGTTCCCGAGGCAGATGCGAAATTGCAAAGCGGTGCAGTGTCAGCTGGCACGCCATCGGCTGCAACAGGGCAGATCCAGACGCAGATTTTTCGCTTGAATCATGAGACGGCTAACAATTTGGTACCGGTTTTACGGCCGCTGATCAGTCCGAACAACACCATCAATGTCAACTCGGGCAACAATTCGCTGATCATCACCGACTACGCTGACAACCTGCGGCGTATTGGCACCATCATTACGGCACTTGATATTGCCAATGCAACGGGAGTTGAGATCATTCGATTGCAACACGCAGTCGCAACAGATCTTGCTCCCATCGTGAACCGGCTTATCGAATCGGGCGGCACTGGAACTGCCACGCAGGGGCAAACCGATAATTCTTTCAGGACTACCCTGCTGGCCGAACCGCGCAGCAACTCACTGATACTGCGTGCAGCCAATCCCGCCCGTGTTGCACTGGTACGGACACTGGTCGACAAGCTTGACCAGGCAGCCTTCAACAGTGGCGACAAAGACACCGCTAGCGGCAATATCCATGTGGTTTATCTTAAAAATGCGGATGCGAGCAAACTGGCAGTGACGCTACGCGCGGCGCTAGCCGCAACCGCGCCGAGTCTGGCAGGTATTAGCGTTGCCAGCAATTCGCCCAGCATACCGCCTTCAGCTGGCGTTAGCAGCGGGTCAGCGAGCAACAGCAACCTCACGACCAGCCTCGTCAGTGCGCAGCCTTCAACTGGCGGCCAGATTCAGGCAGACCCAGCAACCAATTCCCTGATCATCACTGCGCCGGAACCGCAGTATCGGCAACTCCGCGCAGTTATTGACAAGCTGGATGCCCGACGCGCTCAGGTGTTTGTTGAAAGTCTGATTGCCGAAGTTAACAGCGACAAAGCCGCTGAGTTTGGTATTCAGTTTCAAAGTCTCCTGGGGCGGAGCGGCAATAAAACCATCGGTTTTCTGGGTACCAATTTCAATATCGGCGGCACCAACCTCATCACGCTGGCCACAAAGGCCGCCGCGGGTGTTTTCGCTCCGTCGACCGGGGTCAACCTTGGCGTGGCGAGGCAAAACGGCGCGAATGTACTGGGCTTTCTAGCCCGCTTTTTAGAGGCTAATGGTGACGGGAATATTTTGGCCACACCCAACCTCCTGACGCTTGACAACGAAGAAGCGCGCATCGTTATTGGCCAGAACGTGCCTTTTGTGACTGGCTCCTTTACCAATACGGGCAGCAACAACGGCGCGGTCAATCCGTTTCAGACCATTGAAAGAAAAGACGTGGGACTGACGCTTCGTGTCAAACCCCAGATCAGCGAAGACGGCACCGTAAAGATGCAGATCTTTCAGGAAGTTAGCAGTGTGCAGGCTTCCTCGATCAACTCCAGTACGGGACTGATCACCAACAAACGGTCAATTGAGTCGAACGTGCTGGTGGAAGACGGTGCCATCGTGGTACTCGGCGGCCTGCTGCAAGATGAATATTCCGGGAACCAGGAGAAAGTTCCAATCCTCGGCGACGTTCCATTTTTCGGCAATCTGTTCAAGAGCGAAGCGCGGTCGCGCAAAAAAACCAACCTGATGGTTTTTTTAAGGCCCGTTATTGTGCGCGATGCCTCATCCACAGAAAGCCTGTCGCTGGACCGCTACGACCAGATGCGAGCAGCCCAGCAGATCGCGCAACCTCGCTCCAGCACAGTGGTGCCGATCAACGAGGCCCCGGTTCTCCCTGAAGTGCAGTCGCCCGGACTACCCCCCGCACGCGTCAGCCCACCGCCTGCTGACGCGGTACCCCTGATGCTGCCAGTGCCACCGCTGCTGCAAGTTCCGGGCGGATGAACTGTCATGCGTTATCCGTTACCGTATGCCTTTGCCCGCAGCAATGCCCTACTTCTGGAAGACGACGGGCATGCTCTGACACTGTGGCATAACGCGAGTCCCAGCCTGGGTGCCATGGGTGAGGTGATGCGCAAGTACGCCACGCATAGTTCCGCCCTGCAGCTGGAATGTGCAGAACCCGGTACGCTGGTCCAACGCATCAGCGCAGCCTACGCCGCCGGGGAGTCAAGCGCCGCGGCAGTCGTCAGCGAAGTAGAGTCCGATGCTGACCTCTGGCGCATCATGCAGGAACTGCCAGCGGTCGAAGACCTGCTGGAAACGTCCGACGACGCACCCATCATCCGTATGCTCAATGCTCTGCTGACGCAGGCCGCACGGGATGGCGCCAGCGATATTCACATTGAGCCTTACGAGCGCCATTCCAGTGTCCGGTTTCGCGTTGACGGCACACTGCGCGAAGTGGTGCAGCCGAACCGTGCGCTGCATGCGGCGCTGATCTCACGCCTGAAAATCATGGCCGACCTGGATATTTCGGAAAAGCGCTTGCCACAGGATGGACGTATCTCACTGCGCATCGGGACGCGCGCCGTGGATGTACGCGTGAGTACCCTGCCCAGCGCACACGGAGAACGTGCGGTGCTGCGCCTGCTGGATAAAAGCGAAAGCAGACTGAGCCTGGAATCAGTTGGCATGCAGGGCGAGGTATTGCGCCGCTTTGAGCACCTGATTACGCAGCCACACGGCATTATTTTGGTGACCGGCCCAACCGGTTCAGGCAAAACCACCACGCTATATGCTGCATTGCAGCGGCTTGATGCCAGCGCCAGCAACATCATGACAGTCGAAGATCCGATTGAGTACGAACTGCCCGGCATTGGCCAGACCCAGGTCAATACCAAAATCGAGCTGACGTTTGCAAAAGCCCTGCGCGCCATATTGCGGCAAGACCCGGACATCATCATGATTGGTGAAATCCGCGACTTTGAAACTGCGCAGATTGCCATCCAGGCTTCGCTCACCGGTCACCTTGTACTGGCCACCCTGCACACCAATGACGCCGCCAGCGCGGTGACACGCCTGACCGACATAGGCGTGGAACCGTTTTTGCTGAGCTCCTCTCTACTGGGTGTACTGGCGCAGCGACTGGTGCGCAAACGCTGCACTTATTGCAATAGCTCTTCAACAGGTTCTGCCCTGTCAGCAGGTTGTGCCCAGTGCGGACAAACCGGTTATTCGGGCCGTACCGGTGTTTTCGAGTTGCTGGTAACCGATGAAGTCGTCAGGGCCCAGATCCACAACCGTGCGTCAGAAGCCGATATACGCATTGCTTCACTGCAAGCTGGCATGACGCTGATGCGCGAGGACGGTGAACGTCTGGTTGCAGCGGGCATCACCTCGCGTGAAGAATTGATTCGCGTGACGCGCGACTGACGGCAGCGCGCGCAAACACCAGCAGAAAGAAACTATGCCTGCCTATTCTTTTGAAGCCATGCAGACTGACGGCAAATTTCGCCGGGGTGTTATTGAGGCAGATACTGTCAAGGCCGCACGCAGTTTGCTGCGTGCACAGGCGCTGGTACCCATGGTTGT
>JAYVEE010000233.1:0-3718 GCA_043749005.1 Polaromonas sp.
ATGACTTTGCCGAGTTTGTGCCCATGTCTGCCAACAGCCCCAAAGACGTGGAGCGCGTGTTTGGCATCTGTGAAAAATATCTGCCCCAGCAACCGTGGATGTACGAAGCCGATGCGCTGACCGACCGCAGCGACCGCTTCATGGCGGCCGAGATGATTCGGGAAAAGCTGTTTCGTTTGACGGGTGATGAGCTGCCTTACACCTCAACCGTCATCATTGACAAGTACGAGCAAGAGGGCAACCTGCGCAAAATTGCCGCCACCATCGTGGTGGAGCGTGACGGCCACAAGGGCATGATCATTGGTGACAAGGGTGAAAAACTCAAGCGTATGGGGACTGAGGCGCGCCACGAGCTGGAGGCATTGACGGGCAACAAGGTATTTTTGGAAATTTGGGTCAAGGTCAGGTCTGGCTGGGCAGATGATGAAGCACGCGTGAAAACCTTTGGCTATGAATAGGCCACACGGCCCCTCGCTTCGTGTAGCTCCCTGCACCTTGCAGGCCGCCGTTCGCCAGAGGCTTCGCTTCTGGCGCTCGTCCAAACCTGCTCATGCAGGTTCGGAGCCGCAAGCTCCAGCCCTGAGGGGGTCGTTGCACATCCGTCCTGGCAAAGCCAGTTCTGCGGCCCCTGCTTGTATTTGAGTTGTTTGACTCGCCGTGGTTATCAAACGCATCGCTGATGAACCCGCTTACGTCCTGCACCGCTACGACTGGAGCGAGTCCAGCCTGATTCTGGAAGTTTTTACGCGCACTTATGGACGGGTAGCGCTGATTGCCCGCGGCGCAAAAAAACCCAGTTCCAGTTTTCGTCCCATTTTGTTGCCACTGCAGCCGCTGCACATTGCGTTTGGCGGCGATGCTGAAATCCGCAATCTCAAAAGTGCTGAATGGCAGGGCGGACACGTCATGCCGACGGGCGATGCACTGCTGTCGGGCTACTATCTAAATGAGTTGCTCATGCGCCTGCTGGCGCGAGACGACCCGCACCCCGTGCTGTTTGATGCTTATGCCGCTACCGTACAGTTGCTGGCCAGCCAGAGCATTGACACGCTGCAAGTCGCACTGCGTGCCTTTGAGCTCAGACTGCTGCGCGACATTGGCTTTTTGCCGCTGCTCAATGCGCAAACTGCTACGCTGACGCCATTAAATGCGGATTTACCTTACGTATTGCTGGCGGAAGCAGGCTTGCGTGAAGCGCACGATGACGACCGCAGCGCCTTGAGCGGTTCGCAGTGGCTGGCTTTGCAGCGCGCGCTAGACGGCGACGCGCCTTTTGTCGACACCATGCACGCCTGTGTTAACCACTTGCCCGAGCTTAAAGCCCAGCTCCGCGCGTTGCTGCACTACCATTGTGATGTCAAGGTTTTAAAAACCCGGCAGATGATGATGGAACTCCAGTCACTCTAAATCCTAGCGCTTTAAGCCATGACCTACAAAACCGCACTTTCAGTCAACGTCAACAAGGTCGCCTTGCTGCGCAACACCCGACATCTCGGCATTCCTGATGTGGTGCGTGCGGCACGATTGTGTCTTCAAGCCGGCGCTAACGGTATTACCGTCCACCCCCGCCCTGATGAGCGCCACATCCGCAGCGCCGATGTGTTTGAAATTGCAGCGATGATGAAGGACTGGCCCGACCGGGAGTTCAATATAGAAGGCAATCCGTTCCAGAACCTGATGGGTTTTGTGCATGATTTGTCAGCACGCGGCTTACCGCTACACCAGTGCACTTTTGTGCCGGACAGCGAAGACCAGTTCACCAGTGACCACGGCTGGGCTTTCCCGCAGGATGCTGATAAATTAAAGCCATTGATCGATGCGGTTCATGCACGCGGCGTTCGTGTGAGTCTGTTCATGGATCCGATTCCTGAAGCGATGGCTGCAGCCAAGGCCGTGGGCGCAGACCGCGTTGAGTTTTATACCGAAAGCTACGCCAGTGCCTGCACCGCAGATCAAAAAGAAGACGCATTAAGCCTTTTTACCCAATCAGCACAGGCGGCTGCAGCTATTTATTTAGGAGTCAATGCAGGCCACGATTTAAACCGCGACAACCTGACTGCATTTTTAAACGCGGTACCGGGTGTACTTGAAGTGTCGATTGGCCACGCACTGGTGGCGGATGCGTTGGAGATGGGTTACTCAGCCGCAGTCAAGGACTACTTGCGCTGCATCGACATGGCCTTTGCTGGCACATGATCTACGGTATCGGTACTGACATTTGCGATGTGCGGCGCATACGCGCCAGCGTTGAACGCCATGGCGAGCGTTTTGCTAAAAAAATTCTCAGCGACGGCGAGATGAAAACGTGGATTGAGCGCAGCGCCCGCTGGCCGGACCGCGGTGTCAGCTTCTTGGCCACCCGCTTTTCAGCCAAAGAGGCCTTCAGCAAAGCTATCGGCATGGGGATGCGCATGCCCATGACCTGGCGCCATTGCGAAATAGCCAAAGAGGCCAGCGGCAAGCCCTGTATCGTGCTGCACGGCGCGTTAAAAGAATGGTTTGATGCCCGCAACCTGATTGCCCAGGTCAGTGTGACCGATGAAACTGATTACGCGGCAAGTTTTGTGATCGTCGAGCAGAAAATTTAACTGTTTTCACTTTTTTAATAGGTAAAATATGCTTGTGAACCATTAAATACGTGTGTAAACAGCTCCTGAATTCATAGTAAACAAAGAATAGACATGACCCAACATGCCCCTCTCATCATCGACGTTGCTGGCACAAGTCTGACCAAAGACGACCGCCGCCGGCTTAAAAATCCCCTGACAGGCGGCATCATTTTGTTCGGCCGCAATTGGGAGGATCGCACGCAACTCACCAATTTGTGTAAAACCATCAAAAGCATTCGCAAGGACTTGCTGATTTGCGTTGACCACGAAGGCGGGCGCGTACAGCGCTTTAAAACTGATGGTTTCACACACTTACCGCCCATGCGCACCATCGGCGAATTGTGGGTGAAGGACCAGCTGGCTGCCACCAACGCCGCCACTGCTTGCGGCTACGTGATGGCAGCTGAGCTGCGCAGTTGCGGGGTTGATTTCAGCTTCACGCCAGTCCTCGATCTTGACTTCGGTGAAAGCAGCGTCATCGGCGACCGCGCTTTTGGCCGTGACCCGCGCGTAATCGCCTTGCTGGCCAAAAGCCTGATGCACGGCTTGCTTCAAGCCGGCATGATGAACTGCGGCAAGCATTTCCCGGGTCATGGCTTTGTCAAAGCTGATTCGCACCATGAAATACCTGTAGACAAACGCAGTCTCAAAGCCATCTTAAATGACGATGCTGCCCCTTATGAATGGCTGAACACAACCCTGACCAGCGTCATGCCCGCTCACGTTATTTACCCCAAGGTCGACAGTCGCCCGGCGGGCTTTTCAGAGCAATGGTTAACCTACATTTTGCGCGGCCAGCTTGGTTTTGGCGGCGCTATTTTTAGTGACGACCTGAGCATGGCCGGCGCGCGCATCCTCGACGGAAAACAAGTCAGTTACACCCAGGCTACCGTAACCGCGCTCAATGCTGGCTGCGACATGGTGCTGCTGTGCAACCAGTCGGTCGATGGTGGCAAAGCAGTCGATGAACTGCTGGACGGCATGGCCGAAGCGTTGCTAAAGGGCCGCTGGGAGGCGCTGGAGTCCAGCGAGCTGCGCAGACAGGATTTATTGCCCACCACCCGTGCCCACGCCTGGGACGAGCTCATGCTGCACCCGGCTTACATGCA
>JAYVEE010000234.1:0-3711 GCA_043749005.1 Polaromonas sp.
GCCAAATTGTTTGATTCGGTGGCGCCACTGGTCCAAACAATTTCGCGTGGGTCAGCACCAATCAAGTCAGCAACTTGCAAACGTGCTTTTTCGACGGCAGCTTCAGCCTCCCAGCCCCAAGCGTGGCTGCGAGACGCTGGGTTACCGAAATGCTCACGCAACCATGGGATCATGGCGTCAACAACCCGTGGGTCGCACGGGTTCGTGGAGCTGTAGTCCATGTAGATGGGGAAGTGTGGGGTTTCCATTTGGCTGGTTTACTCTGGTGACAATTAGCGGGCTGGATGGCCTGAGAAAAACGAAAGTTCAGGATTTTGAAAATGCATTACCCAAAGCAAACACCGAATTCGGTGCATTGACACGCATTGGCTTTGGCATAGGCTGAGTAAAAATGGCTTTCTTCACCATCGGTGAATTTTCAACCACCAAACCCTTGGCCAACTGTTCATCGACCAACTTTTGAAGGCTGACGGAATCCAGAAATTCCACCATGCGACTGTTCAAAGATGCCCACAGGTCGTGCGTCATACAGCGTGTGCCCTCGCCTAGACAATTTTCCTTACCGCTGCACTGGGTTGCATCAATCGGCTCGTCAACCGACACAATAATGTCCGCCACGGTAATGTCAGCCGCCTTGCGGCCTAACGTGTACCCGCCACCCGGACCACGAGTGGACTCTACCAGCTCATGCCGCCTTAATTTGCCAAAGAGTTGCTCAAGGTAGGACAGCGAAATTTGCTGGCGCTGGCTGATTGCAGCCAGTGTGACAGGGCCACTATTTTGGCGTAGACCCAAGTCAATCATTGCAGTGACCGCAAAGCGGCCTTTTGTCGTGAGGCGCATAACAAGCTCCTTAAAATTAGCTTGGCTGTCGCTAAACAGCATTAGTTACTTTTGAAAATGATGTTTCAAAAGAAATTTACTCCTCCAGCTACTGGCTGCGTTCGAGCCGCAACTAGCCTCATATTCTTCCCTGTTTTATCTTGACTATATTGGTCAAGTATATCAGAAATTCAATACCCGCCGGAAAGTAAAACCAGTCAGTAAGAATAAATACCAGCCAGTTTCTATATCCTATCAGATTGCTCAGGTTTGTGCGCGCGCTGCCGATAAAGAAACGATGTTGTCTGACCCAGGAGCGCCAAACGCCTGCTCTTTTAAGATGTGCAACTGGTCCCGCACCTTGGCGGCTTTTTCAAATTCCAGGTTTTTGGCGTGCTCCACCATCTGCTTGTCAAGTCGCTTGATCTCGCGAGACACATCCTTTTCACTCATGTCCTCAACCAGTGCCTTCTGCATCAGAAGCTTGTCGGCCTCTTTGCCTGATTTTTCGCTGTAGACACCATCAATCAAGTCCTTGATGCGCTTGACCACGCTTTTCGGCGTGATATTGTGCTCAAGGTTGTGTGCGATCTGCTTGTTACGGCGGCGTTCGGTCTCATCCATCGCCTTTTTCATGGAATCTGTAATGCGGTCGGCATACAAAATGGCGCGGCCATTTAAATTACGCGCGGCGCGGCCAATGGTTTGAATCAGGCTGCGTTCAGCGCGCAGAAAGCCTTCCTTGTCAGCATCCAGAATCGCCACCAGAGAAACTTCGGGAATATCCAGACCTTCACGCAGTAAATTGATTCCGACCAGCACGTCAAACGCGCCCAAGCGCAGGTCTCGCAAAATCTCAACGCGCTCGACCGTGTCCACATCACTGTGCAGGTAGCGCACTTTCACGCCGTTCTCGCTCAAGTAGTCGGTCAGTTGCTCAGCCATGCGCTTGGTCAGCGTGGTGATAAGCACGCGCTCGTTTTTGTCAACCCGGATGCGAATTTCGCCGAGTACGTCATCCACTTGGTTCACCGCTGGGCGCACTTCAACTTGCGGGTCAACCAAACCAGTAGGCCGCACAACTTGCTCGACCACCTGCCCTGCATGTTCTTTTTCGTACGCAGCAGGCGTGGCCGACACAAAAATCGCCTGGCGCATTTTGGATTCAAACTCTTCAAACTTCAGTGGCCGGTTGTCAAGCGCACTAGGCAATCTGAAGCCATAGTCAACCAGCGTGGTCTTGCGCGACCTATCGCCGTTGTACATGGCGTTAAGCTGGCCAATCATGACGTGGCTTTCGTCGAGAAACATCACGGCGTCTTTGGGCATATAGTCGCACAGTGTTGACGGCGGTGAGCCGGGCGGCACGCCGCTCAAATGTCGGGTGTAATTTTCAATGCCTTTGCAATGGCCAATTTCAGTGAGCATTTCCAGGTCAAACCGGGTGCGTTGCTCAATGCGCTGTGCCTCTACCAGCTTACCTTGTTTGACGAAATAATCAATCCGCTCAGCCAGCTCAAGTTTGATGGTTTCGATTGAGCTCATCACCTTGTCGCGTGGAGTGACGTAGTGGCTTTTGGGGTACACCACAAAACGCGGTACTTTTTGCCGGATGCGACCCGTGAGCGGGTCAAACAATTGCAGCGATTCAATCTCGTCGTCAAACAACTCAATACGTAAAGCAAGCTCGGAATGCTCGGCCGGGAACACGTCAATCACGTCACCCCGCACGCGGAATGTGCCGCGTGAAAAGTCCTGGTCATTGCGCTGATACTGCATGCGAATCAGCCGCGCAATGACGTCGCGCTGACCCATCTTGTCACTGACCCGCGCGATAAAACGCATCTGTGTGTAGTCTTCCGGCGCGCCGATGCCGTATATCGCGCTGACCGTCGCGACAATGATGGTGTCGCGCCGCTCCAGCACGCTCTTGGTGGCTGACAGGCGCATCTGCTCTATGTGCTCGTTAATAGCCGAGTCTTTTTCAATGAACAAATCGCGCTGCGGCACATACGCTTCGGGCTGGTAGTAGTCGTAGTAACTAACGAAATATTCAACGGCGTTTTTTGGGAAAAAATCGCGGAATTCGCTGTATAGCTGAGCCGCTAATGTCTTGTTGGGCGCAAAAACAATCGCAGGTTTGCCCAGCCGCGCAATAACGTTGGCCATGGTGAAGGTCTTGCCTGAGCCTGTTACGCCCAGCAGGGTTTGAAACACCTCGCCGTCGTTGACGCCCTCAACCAGTTTGTCAATGGCTTGCGGCTGGTCGCCGGCAGGCAGATAAGGCTGAAACAGCTCAAAGGGCGAATTAGCGAAGCTTGCGAATGTGCCCTGAGGTTGGGTGTTATCCACTGCGGGTATGAGTTCTAAAACTTCTGGCATAAAAACCTCAATAAATCTTGTCTAAAACGGCATGTGAGGCCGTTAAAATCAAGTGCAACCCGCAAGCTTACGTCGTTTTCAATTTTCAGGAGTACCTGTGTCACTATTCACCGCCGTAGAAATGGCCCCACGCGACCCGATCTTGGGCATCAACGAAGCCTTTGCGGCAGATACCAATCCCAACAAGGTCAATCTGGGCGTGGGCGTGTACTACGACGACAACGGAAAATTACCACTGTTGCAATGCGTGCAAGCCGCTGAAAAGCTGATGATGGCATCGCCCAAGCCGCGCGGCTACTTGCCTATTGACGGCATTGCCGCGTATGACTCAGCAGTCAAGGCACTGGTGTTTGGCGCTCACAGCGAGCCCGTCAAAAGCGGTCGCGTTGCCACCGCGCAGGGTATTGGCGGCACAGGGGGTTTAAAAATCGGCGCTGATTTTTTGAAGAAACTGAGCCCCAACGCCAAAGTCATGATTTCAGACCCGAGCTGGGAAAACCACAAGGC
>JAYVEE010000235.1:0-3694 GCA_043749005.1 Polaromonas sp.
ATATCGTGAGCAATAACAAAGGTCAGTTACTTCAGGACCCATTTCTCAATACCCTGCGTAGAGAACATGTTCCTGTTTCCATATACCTCGTTAACGGAATTAAATTGCAGGGGCAAATTGAATCTTTTGATCAATATGTGGTTTTGCTGCGTAACACTGTTACGCAGATGGTTTATAAACACGCTATTTCAACCATTGTTCCAGGCCGCGCGGTTAACTTTTCAGTTGCTGAGCCTGATGAAAGTCCTGCAAGCTGAGTTCTTTTAATTTGCCCGCCAGCAGCAAGCCACTGGCCATTCTGGTTGGTGTCGATTTGGGTCTTCCTAATTTTGATCGCGAGCTGCAGGAACTGGGTTTGCTTGCTGAAACTGCTGGGCTTGTGCCGGTAGAGCGGGTGACATGCAAGCGCCGTTCTCCTGACGCTGCTTTGTTTATCGGCACCGGAAAAGCCGATGAAATTAAAATACTGGCACAGCAGGCTGGTGCAACCGAGGTGCTTTTTGACCAGGCGTTAAGTCCAGCGCAACAGCGTAATCTTGAACGCTACCTGGAACTGCCCGTTAACGATCGTACCCTGCTGATTCTGGAGATATTTGGCCAACGGGCTCGCAGTCACGAGGGTAAATTGCAGGTCGAACTGGCTCGCTTGCAATATTCTTCAACGCGTCTGGTGCGGCGCTGGTCGCACCTGGAACGTCAAACCGGCGGAGCGGGTGTGCGTGGTGGCCCCGGCGAAAAGCAGATTGAGCTTGATAAACGCATGATTGGCGAAGCCATCAAGCGATGCAAGGAGCGCCTCAACAAAGTCAAAAAACAGCGCCAAACCCAGCGCCGCCAAAGGGGCAGACGCAACGCTTTCAGCATTTCACTGGTGGGTTACACCAACGCGGGTAAATCTACTTTGTTTAATGCACTGGTCAAGGCCAAAACTTATGCTGCTGATCAATTATTTGCCACGCTGGACACCACCACGCGCCAGTTGTACCTCGGTGATGCGCAACGGCTTGTTTCGCTTTCAGACACTGTGGGGTTTATTCGCGACCTGCCGCATGGCTTGGTAGATGCCTTTGCAGCTACGCTGCAAGAGGCGGCTGACGCTGATCTGCTGCTGCATGTCGTGGATGCGGCTAATCCAGACTACCTGGAGCAGATTGAACAGGTACAACGCGTGCTCGACGAAATTGGTGCAGCAGATGTGCCGCAAATTTTGGTTTTCAACAAGCTTGACGCCCTTGAAAAATCACAATGGCCGCTGCATTTAAACGACATGTTTGAAGTAAAAGACGCGTTCTCAGAAGCCACCCGCAGAGTCGAGCGCGTATTCACCAGCGCTCAAACCGGAGAAGGTTTGCCCGCACTGAAGCAGTTGCTGGCCAGCCACGTCGCCTCTTCCCAAATACCAGATACCCCCGAAACATCTGAGGTCGTTGGTTAATTGGCGACGCAAATTGGGCACAATGTCGAAGTACTGAAAAAAGCGAGTAAGAATTAATGAACCTGAACCCCGTGCTGCAGACCTTGGCTGTCCTGCCCGCAAAACTAAAACATAGCGCCCTTGGCATGTTTAACTTAAATGACAACCGTTGGGGCCGTGACGGCGAAAAGGCGCCTGCTGATATGCCTTCTTCAGACGAAACCAAGGCTAATGGCGAGCCTGAAAAACCAGCGTCTGCGCCCGAGCAGCGTCCCCGTCCCAAAGGCCCCAACCAGGGGCCGCCTGATCTGGACGAGTTGTGGCGCGATTTCAATCGCAAATTGAACGGTCTGTTTGGCGGCAACAAGAACGCACGTGGGCGACCCAACAACAATTTGGGCGGTAACAACAATGGCGGTGGTGATGGCAGCGGTGGTGGTGGCGGCTTTCAGCCCGACATGAAAACTGCAGGAATTGGTGCTGGTTTGATTGCTGCTGTGGCCTTACTGATCTGGCTGGGTACGGGATTTTTCATCGTGCAAGAGGGTCAACAGGCGGTGATCACGCGTTTTGGGGCGATAAAGGGTACCAAAGAAGCCGGTTTTAACTGGCGCTTGCCATACCCAATTGAGCGTCACGAAACTGTTGCACTCACTCAACTTCGCTCAGTTGAAATTGGCAGAAAAGCTGGAAATACAGGTGGCGGATTAAAAGAGTCTTCAATGTTGACGCAAGATGAAAACATTGTTGACATCAAATTCACTATTCAGTACCGGTTAAAAAGTGCTGCGGATTATTTGTTCCAAAACCGTAACCCTGACGACGCGGTGGTCAAGGCTGCTGAATCGGCTATCCGTGAAGTAGTGGGGAAGGCCACTATGGATACTGTTTTGAACAAGGACCGTGAATCCATCCAGCGTGATGTCGTAAAAGGTGTTCAGGCCCAACTTGATCGCTATAAAACTGGCATCCTTATCCAAACTGTGAATATCCAAAACGTGCAGCCACCTGAACCCGTGCAGGCCGCATTCGACGACGCCCTAAAGGCTGGTCAAGACCGGGATCGACTGAAAAATGAAGGTCAGGCTTACGCAAACGATGTGGTGCCGCGCGCCAAAGGCACGGCTGCGCGATTGAAGGAGGAAGCCGATGGCTACAGGTCGAATGTAGTGGCCAGGGCAGAAGGTGATTCAGAGCGATTCAAAGCTGTTCTCACTGAATACCAAAAAGCACCGCAAGTTACGCGCGATCGCTTGTATACCGATGCCATGCAACAAATCTACTCAAGCGTAACCAAAGTCATGGTTGACTCTCGCCAGGGTAACAATCTGTTGTATTTGCCCCTTGACAAAATCATGCAGATGTCCGGGGCTCAGGCTTCTGATCCAGCAATAGGTGCAGCACCAGCGCTGCCCGCTGCGGGAGCTGTAGTTCCGGCACCTCCAGTGGCTGCTGATGCGCGCACCCGGGACGCATCCCGGACGCGTGAGCGCGATAGCCGCTAACAGAGTTAAAAAATTATGAATAAATTAGGTTTGGCCGTATCCACGGTGCTTTTGGCTTTAGCTGCGCTTGCTTCCACGCTGTTTGTGGTGGACCAGCGGCAGTATGGCGTGTTGTATTCTTTCGGCCAGATCAAAGAAGTGATCACCGAACCGGGCTTGCGTTTCAAGCTGCCCCAGCCATTTCAGAACGTAGTTTTTTTGGACAAACGTGTGCTGACCCTTGACAGTCCTGAGACCGGATCGATTCAAACCGCAGAAAAGAAAAATCTGGTGGTTGACTGGCTCGTCAAATGGCGCATTGCAGATGCCCGTCAGTTCATTCGGAACAACTCTGGCGGTACCAATATTTCTACCGCGGAGGCGCGCCTTACATCGGTCGTGCAGGACGCGTTGAACTCCGAGGTGACCAAGCGCACGGTAAAAGACGTGCTGTCCACTGACCGCGACAAGATTATGCAGGGCGTGCAGCAACGCTTGATTGATGATGCGAAAACATTTGGTATCGAAATCGTTGATGTGCGCATCAAGCGAGTTGACTTTCCGCCGTCAGTTGCTGATTCGGTATATCAGCGAATGAAGTCAGAACGCCAGCAAGTGGCTAACGAGCTGCGTTCAACGGGTGGCGCTGAAGGCGAAAAAATTCGCGCTGATGCAGATCGCCAGCGCGAGGTGCTGATTGCTGAAGCGTACCGTGACGCGCAAAAAATCAAGGGTGAAGGCGATGCCAAAGCTTCTGCTTTGTATGCTGAATCCTTTGGCCGAGATGTGCAATTTG
>JAYVEE010000236.1:0-3691 GCA_043749005.1 Polaromonas sp.
GGCGGCGAGGAGATATTCGTCGTCGATGGTGTCTTTTCCGATGAGCATGGAAGCTACCGTCAAGGAACCTGGATTCGCAGTCCCCACCTGAGCCAGCACAAGCCGTTTAGTGTCGAGGGGTGTTTGATCCTGGTCAAAACGGGACATCTTCTTGACTGATTCTTTATTGGCGCTTCATTGAAGCTGTCCCCCAAAACTTAAAAAGGAAACCGAGCCATAGCTCGGTTTTTTCATTCTGCTAACGGCGTGGTGTCACCTGACAGCGCACCTCAGCACTTGGATTGGGCCAGCGGTGAGAGTCGCGACAAGTGCTAATCCTAAAGACGGTTCTTTTCAGTCAATACAGTGGAGTTCCAGTATCCGGCTGTTCGTGCCTTCGCTGCCTTGAATCAACAGGGACTTAGCGTGATCAAAAGACTATGCCGTTCTTAACGAGATCACATCCACCCCGGCAACCAGCTTATCCAAATAGTCTGCCCATTGCTGATTCATCACAAAGCGTTGGTTCACTAAATGGGTGCCGTTTTCACCACGGGCAATTACTCAGTTGCTACACGTGGCTTAAAACTGTGTGCAGTTACGCCGCCTTGACCTGGGCCACATCAGCCCCGGCCACCAGCTCGTTGAGCTTGTCGGCATACCATTGGAGCGCCTCAGTCACGCCCTTGACGTAGCGCGCAAAGTAGCAGCTGCCCCGCGAAGCGTCCTATTCCTTGTGCGTTAGTATGACTTCCACCACATCAGGCGAGAAGTGTTGCTCGTTCATCATGGTGCTGGCCGTACTGCGCAAGCCATGCGGCGCAAACACCTTTGGAATATCGCTATTGGCCCGCAGTCTTGAAAACAGGTGATTGATAGCGACATCGTTCATGGGCTTGGACTGGGTTTGAACTGACGGGAAAACCCATTCCGACGTGCTCGACAAGTACCGCGCCTTTTCCAGCAGCGCCACGGCCTGTCTGAACAAGTACACCGTGTGCGGCTCGGGCATCTTCATAAAGCCATTGCCGCCGGTGGTACGGCCCGAAATTGTCCAAGTGCCCTTCTCCAGCTCAAAGTGTTCCCAGCAGGCTTTGCATACGTTGTCGTTGCGTACCACAGTCAGCATGAGGAACTCTGTTGCAACCCGGGTGCCTTTATGCGCGCCACACGTCCGCACCGCCTCCAGAAAGCCGCGTAGCTCGTGCGGCTTCAATGGCGGGCAATGCGTCGCTGGGGTTTGTCGATCAGCCCCTTCATGGCCGTAGCTGGGATGTGCGTCACCAGCAGCTTTTGCGCACCAGACTGGTAGATGCGTTCGATGACGGCCCGGCTGTTGTTTGCCTTGGTCGGGGTGTTTCTCATGCCCTCCAGCAGTTTGAGCACGTTGCTTGCATGGACTTCGCCCAGTGGTGTCGCACCGATCACGGGGTAATTGCCGATAGTCACCTTGGTGCGCTTGCCTTCAATTCGGTTGAAGTAGCGCCACACCTTTGACGCGCTTGTCAGCACATCCACATACAGCCTCCCCAGCGTCTGCCAGCGGATACGGCTTGGCCTTTGGCTTAGCGGCTTGAATACTCTTGTCGGTCAGGGTGTAGCTGCTGGTTCTTGAAGCTATCACGGAGCCTTAATTCAAGGTACTGGAGCCATAAAACCCAAATCATATCGTTTTATGGCTCTAAACAGTTTGGCTGTCCCTACCAGTCTTTGTATGTAGAAAACAAAAAACCCAGTGAAATCAATCAACTGAGGTTAGTACTTACCGACTTTTGTAGCCTACTGTGCGCGATTACATATTTTCAATCATGACTTGGCCAAAACCAGAGCAGCTTACTTGCGTTGCGCCTTCCATCAGGCGGGCAAAGTCGTAAGTAACTTTTTTGGACGCGATTGATTTTTCCATCGAGCTGATGATCAGGTCAGCAGCTTCAAACCAGCCCATGTGCCGCAACATCATCTCTGCCGACAAAATTTCGGAACCTGGATTCACATAATCCTTGCCTGCGTACTTGGGTGCTGTGCCATGCGTGGCTTCAAAGCACGCCACGGTGTCAGACAAATTGGCGCCAGGTGCAATACCAATGCCGCCGACCTGAGCTGCAAGCGCGTCAGAAATGTAGTCGCCATTTAAATTAAGTGTGGCCACCACTGAGTATTCAGCCGGGCGAAGCAAAATCTGCTGCAAAAACGCGTCAGCAATCACGTCCTTGATGACAATTTCCTTACCAGTTTTTGGATTTTTGAATTTGCACCACGGGCCACCATCGATCAGTTCAGCGCCAAATTCTTTTTGTGCCAGGGCATAAGCCCAATCGCGGAAGCCGCCTTCGGTGTACTTCATGATGTTGCCTTTGTGAACAATCGTCACGTTGGGCTTGTCGTTGTCAATGGCGTACTGAATAGCTTTGCGCATCAGACGTTCGGTACCCTCGCTTGAAACCGGCTTGATGCCAATACCCGAGGTTTCCGGAAAACGAATCTTTTTGACGCCCATCTCGTCCTGCAAAAACTTGATGAGCTTTTTGGCCTTGTCACTGCCCGATTCAAACTCAATACCAGCATAAATGTCTTCCGAGTTCTCGCGGAAAATAACCATATTGGTCTTCTGCGGCTCCTTCACAGGCGATGGCACACCCTTGAAGTATTGAATGGGACGCAGGCAAACGTACAAGTCAAGCTCCTGGCGCATCGCTACGTTCAGGCTACGAATTCCGCCGCCAACCGGGGTCGTCAGCGGGCCTTTGATGGATACGACATAGTCGCGCACTGCATGCAAAGTTTCTTCAGGCAACCAAACATCAGGGCCATAAACCTTGGTTGATTTCTCACCCGCATAAACTTCCATCCAGTGGATTTTTTTCTTGCCGCCGTAGGCTTTGGCAACTGCGGCGTCGACCACTTTCAACATTACCGGGGTGATGTCCTGACCGGTACCGTCACCTTCAATGAAAGGAATGACGGGTTCGTCAGGCACATTCAACGAATTGTCGGCGTTTACGGTGATCTTTTGGCCTTGTGCAGGAATCTTGATATGTTTGTACATTTTTGAAAGTTTTCTATAAACGGTAAGAATGCAAGTGAAAACGCTCGGCTGGTACCGTGCATGGATAGAGAAAGTTTAGCCGCAAATGCATCTGTTAAAAATAATCGAACAGCCTGTCAACCGATTGCAAAGTGGCCTCGTTACATGTAGACCTTCGAGAATATCGGGGGAATTTCTCTCCAATAACGTTATTTTAGGAAACTTCAAATGAACAAAATTCTTGCTGCTTTGATTACCGGCCTGTTTGCCGCTTCAACTTTTGCCGCTTCGCACACTGGCGCTCCTATGGCCGCTACACCTGCCAAGCCAGCAACGCCAGCAATGCCTGCAACTCCAGCAATGCCTGCAACCCCAGCAACACCAGCAATGCCTGCAACTCCAGCCAAGCCAGCTACGCCAGCAATGCCAGCAACTGCTGCAGTTCCTGCAGCGCCAGCGGCCAGCATGGATGCAAAAGCTACAAAAGCGGAAAAAGCTGCTGCTAAAAAGGCTGCGAAGGCTGAAAAAGCAGCTGCTGCAAAAGCAGCCAAGGCCGAGAAAGCCGCCGCTGCCAAGAAAGCCAAGGAAGACAAAGCTGCTGCTGACAAGAAGTAATTCTTTAATTAACAGCGAAAATGCCCGCTTCGTGCGGGCATTTTTTTTAGTCTGAATCGTGGTTTATGCTTT
>JAYVEE010000237.1:0-3682 GCA_043749005.1 Polaromonas sp.
GTGCGCAAAGACACATTCGGGCAAACCAAGAAGAGACATTTTTTTGCCTTTTGTACCGTCACCATAAAATGAATCGCATCCTTCAAGCTTTGTTTGACGGCCACACAACTGTTGTGGCGTGTGACCTCCCGCTCGAAGATGTTGTCCCACTCTCTCTCCTGACTGGTCACAACCCCGTAGTCTGCCTTGGAAGTGGGTCGTGCCGCGCCGCCCTCCAAACCGCAGCTGGCGCGTCTCTCACGCCGCTCGGAGACTACAACCTCGGTAACTACAACCTTGGTGTCACGCTTTCAAGTTGGCACGTTGCCGCGCCCCCTGGCGCGCTGGTTGTTGCGCTTGTCAACCCTGCGGACCCACCGTATCGCCGAAACGTCGACCGCATGCGTTCTGTGCCGTTCGTGCTCGTGTGGCACCACCCGCCTGTCTCTGACGAGGAGATAACAAAAAGCGTCAAGGCGGGTTGGGGACGGGATTGTGTGGTTGTTCGACACGCCGCGCCACGGCCACTTCGAAATCATACACAGATTCGATGGGTGAACATTCCGCCCACGTCAAGCTTGGGTGGCCTTACAACTATCCAATTATCCGAGGCTGCCCTTACAACTCGACACGCGCTGGCCGCTCGACTTGGAGCGCAAGCCCCCCTTCTTGTCGTGGCTTCTCGGACGGTGAACTCTATACTGGCAAACACAAAGAGGCTCCATCCTTCTTCTCTGTTTGTGCACCTCGAAAATTTGGTCGGTGTGGGGGTGGAGTGTGCCGCTGAACCGCCGGCTCTGCGTGTTGTTTTTCCGTGCACCCTCGACCAACACCTCATCTGCGTGGCGCTGCACATTTTGGGGCCAGCAAATGCTGAAGTTTTTTTGTATGAATAAATAAAACATTGATTGCTTACAATGATCATGAAGGCGTCACATTCTCAACAGCAAATGGCGCCTCTGTAAAGACATTCATCTTTTTGTTTTCCCAGAAACCACGGTCTTCGTTTCGACAGTTAAAAACAAAATTGCCAGCATTGAGTGCGCTAAAATCACCAGTCTCGTAGTAAAAAGGTAGCTCAACGCATTTTTCAAAAGGAATCCACTTTTTGTTCCACAGAAAATTCTTTGGCCGGTGCTCCAGTGAATGCACCGCGTGCGTCACACCATTTCTCCACGAATCCGTATTGTGCGATGATTTCAGCGTGTACACGTGAAGAGTGCTTCCGTAACCCAGTGAAGCCCATGCGTGATGTGTCTTTCCTTGAACTTCACCATCAATATTGCCACCAAACTTCTTGTGGAAGAAAAAAAAATCACGTGCATCTTCGCCTTTGTAGAGCGTGATGATTGTACTGAAGTGCGACAAGATGTACGGGCACGTTGATACGTACTGGACGTAGTGCCCACACGGGTAGCACTCACCGTCATAAACGGAATTGTCACCAAGGACCAAGAGGCAGCCTTGCACGTCTTTCAGAACGTCTTCGAAATCAAAAACATCATCCATTGTGAAAGAGAGAAGTAATAACCCAATTATGATTAAAATAATTTTTGTGACAAATCAGGGCAGAGCCCATCTCCGGTTATGTGGCACCGTCAAAGAACCAAATGTCTGCGCTCCCTTGGTTGTGACCACCGACGCGTCGTTGTCATCCGTCGCGTCCTCAACTTGAATAATTGGTACTTGTCGAAACAGGATCGCGCGTGCTTGGAGGACCACCAAAAACAAGGACAACGCAAAAATGGCGGCGGCAACGCCAGGAACTGCGGGAGGTAGCGCTTGATTGGTGGACGTTGCCGGAGTGTATCCAAAGACGGGTCGGCTTGTGCCAGCAACCTGATTAGGATTTCCAAGCGCCACGTTGACGGCGGCAGTGTATTGTGTTGAAAGACCCACAAGTTGCTCGGCAAGCGGACCGCATACCGCGGCGGCTCGTTGAAAGAGAACCTGTGAGTCGGCGGGAGCCATTGTTGGGCGAAACGACGCAACGAGCGCGGAGCACATGTCCGCCAGCGTCCCCGTCACCCCCTCGCCCTGGCGCGTCGCGTCGCGCGAATAGGCCACGGCAAGCGCCCGAACAGTGTTTGCGGGCCCCGAGGCGCCGGGAGTGTTGAGCGCAACCTCGACGCCAGCAGCCGCGGCCCTTGCCGCGCCCGTGGCGGCTTCGGAAAGCGAGGCAAACGCTGATGCGGTTTGCGCAATGCGATTGCAGCACCCTGTCTGAACGGCGGCAGTGGTGGCGTCGGCGGCGGTAATAACCGCGTTTGCTGGTGCCAGTGCGGATGTTTGCGTCTGGCTTGTTGTTGATTCTGTGCCCTCCGCCGGAGACGGTCCCACGAAACCCAGAACACCCGCCAACGCAAGCGCGTCGAGAAAAACGCAGAGGCCAAGTGCCCAGAAAGCGCTGCGCGCGGACTTGCGGGAAACAAAGACGGCCAAGATGTTGAGCCCCGCCACAGCAGTGGTCTGAAAAATAAACAGGTCGGGCCAGTTCGCGCCATTCCAAGTAAGAAGGTAGATGTGAAGCAGAACAAAAACAATACAAGCTGACGCCTCCACCAACGCCTCGGGGCGCAGAGAGTACACCAGGTCGGCGCGTGCAATACCGATAACGGCTGAGAGGCCCAAGGCCGTGCACACCAGATACGGCAAGCCGGGAATGGCGGAAGCAGGCGTGAGGCGACACACCGGATACCCCATGCTGAACGGTGCCGCGTCCGAACCGAAGACGCAGCAGTTGGCCACGCGACACGAAGTCAAGATCGCCAAGAACACGTCAGCAAGCACGATGCTCAGAACAATAAGCACCGCAAGTGTGGAGCGCCACGGCTTGCGTGGAGCATCGGGCATTGTCACACCCCCAGCACAGAGTTGCAGCACTATCCACGACCCGGCATGTGCTATCAAGAACCCCCACGCGCCCCATCGCCTCAGGATAAATGCGATAAGGATGAGGGAGGCAACAATGGAATCGGCTGCAACGCTCTGAGCAAGTGCAATTACACCGTAACTTGTAGCCATTGCAATCGGTGGTGAAATGACTTTAATAGTACTGAAAAGAGATTTTTTTTTAATTTTTTGAGCTTCATCACGCCGCCTTGCTTGGGCCCCTAAACGTGTTCTTATGCCTAATAACACCTACGGACGTGGTTTGCAAGCAGGTAGAAGCGGCTGGGGCTCTCAGGTAGTAAGAAAAAATCCTCTTCTGTCATCTCCTTCTGTCATCTTTGGCCGAAATTTTTTTCGGTCGAGGTGGAATTTTTTTTGGCCAAAGATGACAGAAGGAGATGACAGAAGAGGAATTTTTACAGCCACAAAAGCACTCCTGTCGCTTCTACGCGCTTCCAAACCACGTCCAATGGTGTTATTAGGCATAAGAACACGTTTGGTGGACCAAGCAAAGCGGCGTGATGGAGCTCAGAAAATAAAAAGTTAAGACAGTACAAAAAAAATTAAAAAATCTCTCTTCTGTCATCTCCTTCTGTCATCTTCGGCCGAAATTTTTTTGATCGAGGCCGAAATTTTTTTTGGCCAAAGATGACAGAAGGAGATGACATAAGAGGAAATTTTATTTTTTATTTTGCTGCTCAGCAGCTTGTCTTAGGCCTTCCACGACCCCCGGCTTGAAGAATGCGGCCAGCAACGCGTTGAGCTGAACTTCCGTAGGTTGGGAACCGACAAACTCGCAGAGGTGTCGAAT
>JAYVEE010000238.1:0-3681 GCA_043749005.1 Polaromonas sp.
AGGTAGTCGAGTTCTGCTTCCTGCATTTTTTGGCCGAAAGCATCGGTGTCCGGAAAGCGGTGCATCAGCGTGGTCAGTGACCATGAAAAGCGTTCAGCCTTCCAGATGCGTGATAGCGCCCGTCGAGAATAGCCGTCAATGCCTGCATTTGATTTTGCAAGATAAAAGTCAATGAAAGCATCGGACAAATACTTCACATCGGACACAGCAAGGTTCAGTCCCTTGGCACCTGTTGGCGGCACGATGTGCGCTGCATCACCGGCTAAAAACAATCTGCCAAAGCGCATTGGCTCGGCCACAAAGCTGCGCAGCGGCGCGATGCTTTTTTCAATTGACGGACCAGTGGTAACGCGCTCGGCCAGTTCCGGGTCGAGCCGCAAGCGCAGCTCGTCCCAAAACGCTACGTCGTTCCACTGCTCAATTTTGTCGGTCATAGGGCACTGAATATAATATCGGCTGCGGCTCAGGCTGCGCATTGAGCACAGAGAAAAGCCGCGAGAGTGGTTGCCATACACGATGGCGTGCGGCGACACGGGCGGCACATCGGCCAGTACGCCCAGCCAGCCGAAAGGATAGACACGCTCAAACTCCTGAATCGAAGTTTTCGGCACGCTGGCCCGGCACACACCGTGAAACCCATCACATCCGGCAATAAAGTCGCAGACCAATTCATGTTGCTGGCCGTCTTTGGCGTAGCGGACTTTTGGCTGTGGAGAATCGAAGTCATGAATGCTGACCTCACCCGCTTCATACACAGTGGCAAGACCGGCAGCGTGACGTGCATCCATCAGGTCATGCGTCACCTCAGTCTGGCCGTAGGCGGTAACAACTTTGCCGCCCGTCAGGCCGGTCACATCAATACTGTGCCGCTGGTTTTTAAATACCAGCTCAATCGCGTGGTGGACCGTGCCCTCAGCGGCCAAACGCTGGCCTGCGCCCACACTGTGCAGCATATCGACAGTGCCTTGCTCAAGAATGCCTGCGCGAATACGACCCAGCACGTACTCGCCGCTCTGGCGCTCGATGATGATGTTGTCTATGCCCGCCTTGTGCAGCAGAGCGCCGAGCAATAAGCCGGCGGGGCCAGCACCGATGATGGCGACTTGGGTACGCATGGTTGTTGCCTTACTAAACACCTAAATACTGCTGCAGCAAATCGGGCTTCGCATTGAGCTCCGCTGAAGTCCCCTCAAACACCACTTCTCCCTTGACCAGGATGACGTTGCGGTCGGTAATCTGTGTCACGTGTTTGTGGTTCTTGTCAACGATAACGCTGCTGATGCCAGTCTCACGAATCAACGCGCATATTCGCCAGATGTCGCGTGCAATCAACGGTGCCAGGCCTTCGGTGGCTTCGTCAAGAATCAGCACATCGGGGTTGGTCATCAGCGCACGACTAATGGTCAACATTTGCTGTTCACCGCCGCTCAATTGCTGGCCGCCATGGCTCAAGCGTTCTTTTAATCTTGGGAAGGTGTCGAGCACGCGGTCATATGTCCAGTCGCGCTGGCCGCGTGTTCCGGCACGCGCTGCCATTTTTAAATTTTCCACCACGCTGAGGTTGCCGAAAATCCCTCGACCCTCAGGCACGTAAGCAATGCCAAGCTGCGCAATTTTGTGAGGTGCGCGGCCTACCATTGGCTTTCCTGCAATATCAATTGATCCAGCGCGCGGTTTAACCAGACCCATGATGCTTTTGAGCAACGTACTTTTACCCATGCCGTTGCGGCCCATCAGGCCAATAGTCTCACTGCGCCCAACGCTGAAGTCAACGCCGCGCAGAATGTGGCTGGCGCCGTAGTAGGTTTGAAGGTTTTGGGCGTTGATTAGAAGGTCTTGTGACATCAATGCTCCTCACCCAAATAGGCAGCTTGCACGCCAGCATCAGAGCGGATTTCAAGTGGCGTGCCGCTGGCAATCACCTGGCCATTGACCATCACTGTGAGCTTGTCAGCCAGCTGGAAAACTGCATCCATGTCATGCTCGACCAGCAATATGCCGTGATCCTTTTTGATGGCCAACAGCAGTCCCACCATGCGTTCAGCTTCAACAGCGCCCATGCCAGCCAGTGGTTCGTCGAGCAAAATGACCTGCGGCTCGGTCGCCAGCGTCATGGCAATCTCCAGCTGTCGCTGTTCGCCATGACTGATCGTTCCAGCAATATTTTTCATCCTGTTTTTAAGTCCAGAAAGCTCAATAGCCCTTTCAATACGGGTGTTAGTAGCTACGAATTCAGAAGCATCAGTCAACCACTTATGGGCTTGAGGTGCGCGTGACTGGGCGGCCAGATGCACGTTGTCCCACACGGTAAAGGGTAAAAAAATATTTGTTTTCTGGTAGCTGCGGCCCAACCCTTGACGCGAAATTTTCTCGGGTGTCCAGCCCGTCACATTCACACCGCCAAGTACTACTCTTCCCGATGTTGGCGGCAAGTCTCCTGACAGCAAGTTGGTGAGTGTTGATTTGCCCGCGCCGTTGGGACCAATCACGGCGTGGATGTGATCACGGTACAGGTCAATAGACACGTTATCGACAGCGGCCACACCGCCAAAACGTTTGGTTAGCCCTTTTGCCGAAAGCAGAACTTCATTCATCCGAAGTCCTTTTGCGCTTTAAAAACTTTTCAACCAGCCCCAGGATGCCGCGCGGCGCAAACGTCACCAGCAGCACAATAAACAACCCCATCCACAACTGCCAGTGTTTGCCCAGATTGACGGTGCCAACCTCAGGTAAATCCTTAAACACGTGCAGCAAATATTCAAATGCAAACGCGCCCACGATCGCGCCCGCAAAGTTGCCCATGCCTCCCAGAATCACCATCATGATGGCGTGTGCGCTCATGTGAAACCCCATGAGTTCGGGGTTGATGTAACCCGTTTGCGCACCCCACAAATAGCCTGCGAGGCCCGCCAGCGCACCTGCCAAGGCAAAAGCGGCCAGCTTGTAGCCAAACACACCGTACCCCATGGCGCGCATGCGGTGCTCGTTGACGCGAATGCCGCTTAATGTGCGGCCAAACGGGCTGAACAGCAGGCGGCGTAAAAACACATAAGTCACCAAAAGCGCTGCGAGCGTGAAGTAATACAGCGTGCGTTTGCTGTCAAGGTCAAACGGCAGCCAGCCAAATATGGCTGCGCTGGGTTTGAAGTTGATGTACAGCCCGTCGGAGCCGCCCAATATTTTGTTGTCAAAAAAGAGGTAATACACCATTTGCGCAAACGCCATGGTGACCATGATGAAGTAAATACCGTGCGTGCGTACGACAAAAAAACCAATGATGAGTGCGGCCAGACCGGATGCGAGTACAGCCACGGGCAACGTCCACCACAAGCTCACCGCTTCGCCTTGTGGCGTTAAAAATGCCAGTGCGTAACCGGCAAGCCCAAAGTAAGCTGCATGACCAAGCGACACCAGCCCGGTCACGCCTTGCAGCAAGTCCAGGCTCATGGCAAAGATCGCCATGATCATCATGCGCGTCACCATCTCGGTATAAAACGGCGTGCCTGCAAACGGGAAGGCAAGCAGGGCGACCAGACCCATGCCCAATACGAGTTTTATGCTGACCGGGAGCACCTCGAGGTTAGATTGCTGCGCGCTCATTGTTTAAAAAGCCCTTCAGGCTTGAACAACAAAACGCCAGCCATCAACATGTACACCAGCATGCCCGCCATTTGTGGCAGG
>JAYVEE010000239.1:0-3671 GCA_043749005.1 Polaromonas sp.
CGGTAGGCTGGCGCTGCGAACCACGGTGTAAGCAATACGACAGTCGGACAGCAGGGTTTCTTTTAACTGACGGTTGCTTTTGTTCAGACCGCGTTTGCCTGGCACGTCAACACAACCCACGACATTGCCGTTTGAAGTGCATACGGTCAAGGTGCAATACACACCGCCCAAAAGCTCTTGCCAATGCGCACCACCCCCATTTTCGTCCTTGTTGACAGGCACAGTAAATCGCAGCACCGGCAGTTTGACCATCACCAAATGGTCATGAAAAACACTCGTCAACCACTTGAAAACTTCGTGTTCTTCATTGGTTACCAATACCCGCGAGGTTAACGGCCACTTTGCCGGCAAGCGCATTTTTGCATTAGCTTGCTGGGCAAGGTACCACCTGTAAAACCCGGCACCGAGCGCTGCACCGGCCAACAGCCCCAGAAACAAAAAAAGAACTGCCAATATATTCAAGATGACTCCGTTTTAGGATTTGTCCAGCAGCCTGCATGGTAATACGCTGTACACATGCTTACGAGCTTGTTACCACTGGTTTCAAATGTCGGTGTTAGCAGCCATCAGCGGGCGCAGACAGCTATGTTTTTAGCAGCATACAAAAGGAATCGCAGGGTTATCCTCCAGCACGCTTGACGTTGTAACCCAATTTTTGCAGTGCTGCCATCACAATTGCCACCTGGTCGCCTTGCACTTCAACCACACCGTCTTTGACCGTTCCACCGGTACCGCAGGCGCTTCGCAGTTGCTTGCCCAACACGTTTAGCGCTCCAGTGTCCAGAGGCAGGCCTTTGACAAGAGTCACGCTTTTCCCACCCCTGCCCTTGGTTTGCAAACTGATGCGCACAGCGCCATTGGCCTGAGGAATCAATCGCGTTTTACAAGTGCAGTTAGCCACTGGCTGGCGACACACCGGGCACATCCGTCCGCTGTCGGTTGAGTACACCAGGCCGCCTGATGTGCTTTTCATGGTGTTACCTGCATACCGCGTACAAGCCGTGGCGGTGGTGCACATGCCCCAGCTCATGAGCCAGCACAGCAGTGATGACTTTGTCGTCAGCACCCACCAGTTCAACCATTTCATCGGTCATCACCATCGTGCCTCCGGGCAGTGCAAAAGCGTTGGGGCCAATGCAGCTTTGCCTACCAGCGTGTGGGCATAAAAATAGCGCAGCCGCTGTACCTTGGCCCAGGGATCGTAAAGTCCAAAGGCCACAAACATCAGCAGCAAATTGACAATCCAGATCCGAAAATACTCACTGCCCGAACCGGTGAATTCAATCGGCAGTTGGTGTGTTGCGCTGTGCTGCATGTCAACATTTGAAAAAGAATCTTGCATAACCCCCCGTATATTTTTATATGCCAAATGTCCTGTGCCCTAGCATGGCCACCATGGCAAATAATGTAACGCGCAACACGCTTTAACTGCGGTATTCTGGTGGACATCCATGACTGAAATTCACACCCCCGACAAAGAACAAATTAATTTGCTCGAAAGTTTTGACCGCTTGGGTTTGAGCCAGATTCAATTAGTGACTACTGCAGCGCAAGCCAAGATGGCACTGGCAGCGCTTCAAGGTGAAAAGGCACTCGGTTTTGACACCGAATCAAAACCCACTTTTGCCAAAAATGAAGCCTCCACCGGGCCGCACATCGTGCAATTGTCCACTCTCCACAAAGCATGGATTTTTCAACTTGAAGACCCCGAGTGCCGACGCGCTGTTGGCGTTTTGCTTGAATCATCACGCATTATCAAAGCCGGCTTTGGACTGGGTGATGACAAAAAACGCATCACCTACAAACTGGGCGTTGACCTGCATGGGGTGCTTGACTTAAATACGGTCTTTCGTGAACAAGGTTACCGCAAAGATATGGGCGTGCGTGGTGCGGTGGCAGTGCTGTTTAACAAACGCTTTATCAAGTCCAAAAAAGCAAGCACATCCAACTGGGCCAACACACATTTGACTGAAGCGCAAATTGTTTACGCCGCCAACGACGCCTATGCCGCCATGCGGGTGTACGCAGAGTTGGGGCTTTCGCCCGATCCTGGGACATCCAAGGCACGCAAACCAATGACTGTTGAAGTAATCCGCTCCTGATGGGATAGCGACCAAGCTGGCTTGCTCGTTATTTCAAATTGCAGACAAAACTGTATTTGTGCAACATCTTTAATTTTCAGCACATCCCATGCCCACCAAGAATCGCCCTGACCTTGCCCGTTGCGACAACATACATGTCAAACCGTGAGCAACATCCTGCCGGTTGGGGCCTGCGCGCTGCGCTGGCATTTGTTTTCATATGGTTTTTCGTTGGCGGCATTGCCCATTTTTTATTTGTTGAAGCACAAATGCGTATCGTGCCGCCCTACATCCCTTGGGCGCGAGCTGTCGTACTGGCAAGCGGCGGACTGGAGATTGCGGGTGCTGTGGCTCTGTTGTGGCTGCCCACACGCAAATTAGCCGCCTGGGGTTTGTTTGCACTGACATTAGCAGTGACCCCAGCCAATATTTTCATGCTTAAAGAGGCAACATTGTTTCCCACAATACCGTACTGGATGCTGGTATTGCGACTGCCGCTGCAAGCAGGTTTGCTGATGCTGATCGTGTGGATTGCCCTGAACAAGCGTCAGCACTAATTTTTATGCAAAAAAAAGCCAAAATCCCTTTGAATGCGGGCGTAATCAGCTATAAATAAAATAGCAAATAACTTTTACCTGCCAGTTGCTGCATCGCGGTCCGCCAGCATCTTTTCAGCACTGGGTCACTCGCCAATCATTTTTAGTCGGTGGTCAGAACGCTCACCTTGACAGCGGCAATTGGGTCTATCAGCAGCAATGGCGGTTGCGGCTAAGCCAGCTCAAGGTATTCAACAATAGGCTGGCTTTCCCGGGTTCACTCGTACACGATATGCGCCATCCGCTTCTCAGCCTGCGCCATCCAGCTTGCCAGCGCCGCATCAGTCGGGAAAAATTTAGCCTCGTCGCCCAGCGCCACATCTGCCGCCACATCACCAAAGTCTGCCTGCCGCTTGAAAAGCAAACGCACCGGCAAACCGCGCACCAGTTCGCCCTGCTCGGTCATCTCGCGGCGGGGAGGGAAATCCTTGATCAATCGGGCAATGTCTGGTGCAGTGCCACTGGTGTCGACGTTAACTGCCACTTTTAAATACTTGCCAAACTTGCAGCGTGCGGCCTCCAGGTCCCACAACTGCGTCACCTTGAAGCGTCTGCCGAAACGCTCTGATGCGCCCTGCAGTGTGCCCTGCACGATCACCAGTTCGTCGTCTTTAAGCAGGTTGCGGTGGGCGTTGTAAGTGACTTCATCTACCGAGGCTTCAAGCGTGTCGGTTTTATCATCGAGTTTGAAGATGATGACCTTGCCGCGATTGCCGTTGATGACGCGCAAGTCCGTGACAATGGCGGCCAAAATCCGTGTGTCGCGTGAATCAAATAAATCCTCAATTTTCAATTTTGCAAACTGGCGCACTTCAGCTTCAACCTCGTCAAACAAGTGACCTGAAAGATAAAAACCAATCGCTGTTTTTTCATGCACCAGCCGCGCCTTGATGCCGAACGGCATGGCTTTAACCAATTCAGGCTCTTGCGTGCTGGCGGCATGTGAGTCTGACATGTCAAACAGCCCGCCCTGGTTGGCATTGGTCTCAGTTGC
>JAYVEE010000240.1:0-3659 GCA_043749005.1 Polaromonas sp.
GGTGGTGGCAGTATGGTTTAAGCGGCGAGTACTTTTCGTGCAGCGATGCGCTTTTTTTCAGGAACAGCAACATTTTCCAGTTGGCTAAGCAACGATCGCTCAACCAAGCATAGTCTGGCAGCCAGGCTGCTCGCAATCATCATGCGCCAATCCGCGCCACAGCTCACTCCCGACGTAGCCGCGAAAGCGGAAAAGACGGCGATATGAAGCAGTGGGCTGTATCGCTTTTCAGCCATTTTGGAGTCCGCCATATAACGCCTTGCCGGCTTAAAACGTTTAGAAATTATGGTGCGCCACCTGAAGGCGGGCGAGCTATACATAGCGCGATGCACCCATCTTTTTGATCCTAACCCACTGTCGCGATCTTTTGTACAACAGACGACGCGTCTAAATTATTACGATCAGTGTTGAACCAAGTGCCCCAGCGGCAGCGTGCTGCTAGCCTTGACTTCCCCGAGCGAAAAGCTGGTGTGGATATCTTTCACGTTGGGCAGGTTCATGAGCTTTTTCAGGGCGAACTGGCTGAAGGCTTCCAGGTCTTGCGCCACCACCTGTAGCTCAAACGTGCCCGTGCCGCTGATGTAGTGGCAGGCCACCACTTCGGGCATCTTTTTAATGGCTTCTTCCAGTTTGCCGGTTGAATCTGCGCTGTTGCGGTCGGCATCCAGCCGCACAAAAGCCAACACGCCCAAGCCAATTTTGTGGCGGTTGATTTCGGCGCGATAACCAGTGATGAAACCGGCTTCTTCCAGTGCACGTACCCGGCGCCAGCAGGGAGCGGCGGACAGGCCAACTCTGCTGGCCAACTCTGCATTGGTTTGGCGAGCGTCGGTTTGCAGTTGCACCAAAATGGCGACGTCAAACTTGTCAAGTGTTTCCATGAAGTGCATTTTGCAGCAAGATTCTTGCGCAAACAATGTTTAATCGCGCATTAAACGCAAAGACTTATCTTATGCTTAGGCATACACTTTGCTTGAATTAAAGTACCCCACGTACGGAGACAAACACCCATGAATGCCCCACTGCCAGAACACATTCGCAAAGCACTCGAGACAGTGACCTTGGACGATAAATACAGCCTCGATTACGGCCGCGCCTTCATGAGTGGCGTGCAAGCGCTTGTCAAGTTGCCGATGTTGCAGCAACTGCGCGACAAGGCGCAGGGCAAAAAGACAGCGGGTTTTATTTCAGGCTACCGCGGCTCGCCGCTCGGCGGTTACGACCAGGCGCTGGTCAAGGCGGCAAAATATTTAAAAGAGCGCAACATTGTTTTTCAACCAGGCGTAAATGAAGAGCTTGCTGCGACGGCCGTGTGGGGCACGCAGCAATTAGGCTTTGCGCCGCCGGGCACCAATAAATTCGATGGCGTGTTTGGTATCTGGTACGGCAAAGGGCCGGGCGTTGACCGTACGTCTGATGTGTTCAAACACGCCAACATGGCGGGCACTACCGCGTGGGGTGGCGCGCTGGCGATTGCCGGTGACGACCACATTTCAAAAAGCTCCACCGCTGCGCACCAAAGTGACCATATTTTCAAGGCCTGCGGGCTGCCCGTTTTCTTCCCGGCCAGCGTGCAGGAGATATTGGACTTGGGCCTGCATGCGATTGCCATGAGCCGGTACGCGGGCGTATGGGCAGGCATGAAGACGATTCAGGAAATTGTTGAATCGTCTGCCAGCGCAATGATTGACCCAGAGCGCGTGCAAATCAAAGTACCGACCGATTTTGACATGCCGCCGGGGGGCGTACACATACGCTGGCCTGACGCGCCGCTGGCGCAAGAAGAGCGGCTGTTTGACACCAAGTGGTATGCAGCTCTCGCATACATCCGCGCCAATCGGTTGAATTACAACGCCATTGAAAGCAGGCAAGACCGCTTCGGCATGATTGCCAGCGGCAAGGCCTACAACGACACCCGCCAGGCGTTGATGGATTTGGGACTTGACGATGTAACTTGCCAGCAGCTGGGCATTCGCCTGCACAAAGTCGGCGTCGTGTGGCCGTTAGAGGCGCAACTGACGCGTGAATTTGCCACCGGCTTGCAAGAAGTTTTGGTGATTGAAGAAAAGCGCCAGGTCATTGAATACCAGCTCAAGGAAGAGCTGTACAACTGGCGTGCCGATGTGCGCCCCAACATTGTCGGCAAGTTTGGTGATGCTGGGCAAGACGGTGGCGGCGAATGGAGCAGACCCAACCCTTCAGCCAACACGCTTTTAAGAGCCAACGCTGACCTATCGCCTGCGCTGATTGCCAAGGCTGTTGCCGAGCGTGTGAAAAAGCTGGGCCTGGACGCAGACATGACCGCCCGCATCGACGCGCGCCTGGCTGTACTGCAGGCCAAAGAACAGTCGCTGACGGTGATCACCGTCAACAGCGAACGCACGCCGTGGTTTTGCTCGGGCTGCCCGCACAACACATCAACCAAAGTGCCTGAAGGCTCACGCGCGATGGCCGGTATTGGTTGTCATTACATGGCGTTGTGGATGGACCGCAGCACGATGGGTTTTACCCAAATGGGCGGTGAGGGCGTGCCGTGGGTAGGGCAGCAACCTTTCACGACCGACACACACATATTTGCCAATCTGGGCGACGGCACGTACTTTCACAGCGGGCTGCTGGCCATTAGGCAGTCGATTGCCGCAGGCGTAAACATCACCTACAAAATTTTGTACAACGACGCAGTGGCCATGACGGGTGGCCAGCAAATTGGCGAACGCGCTGAAGGGCATTCAGTTGTGCAGATAACCCAATCAATGCGGGCGGAAGGCGCTACAAAAACCATAGTAGTGACGGACGAGCCTGAAAAGTATGACGGCCTGGCATTGCCCGAAGGCGTGACCGTTCACCACCGTGATGAGTTGGACGCGCTACAAAAACAGTTCCGCGAGATCAAAGGTACAACCGTCATCATTTATGACCAGACCTGCGCGACTGAAAAGCGCCGCCGCCGCAAACGCGGCACCCTTAGCGACCCGGCCAAACGCATCGTGATCAATGAATTGGTGTGTGAAGGTTGCGGTGACTGCAGCGTGCAGTCCAACTGCATGAGTGTGGAGCCGCTGGAAACTGAATTTGGCCGCAAGCGGCAAATCAACCAAAGCACTTGCAACAAGGATTACTCGTGCGTCAAAGGCTTTTGCCCAAGCTTCATCACGGTTGAAGGTGGCCAGCTCAAGAAAAAATCAAAAGGCGATGCGAAGACAAATCCGTTTGCTTTGGGCGAATTACCTGAACCTGTTGTTCCCCGCATCGGCACGGGACAGGTATGGGGCACCGTGGTCGCTGGCGTAGGAGGCACGGGCGTCATCACCATTGGGCAATTGCTGGGCATGGCTGCGCACATTGAAGGAAAGGGCATCGTCACCCAAGATGCGGCTGGCCTGGCGCAAAAAGGCGGCAGCACGTGGAGCCATGTGTTGATTGCCAACACCGCAAATGACATTTGCACGACCCGCGTCGGCACTGCCAGCGCCGACCTGATTATTGGCTGCGACCCGATTGTTGCGGCCAACAAGGAAACCATGCTGCGCATGCTGGCGGGGCGAACGCATGTTGCGCTGAATGCGCACAGTGCGCCGACCGCATCGTTTGTACACAACGGCGCTTGGCAGAACCCGGGCAGTGCTTGCCAGGCAGAGATTGCAAAAGCTGTTGGCCTT
>JAYVEE010000241.1:0-3655 GCA_043749005.1 Polaromonas sp.
AGGCTTGATGCAGACGCCCAGCAGGTCAGTGGCCCGTTTCGTGGCGACAATGCTAGCAAAACAATAGCTATTCACGCCCGTATTTATTCGGCTACAGCACTTATTAATACTCCGGCGGGTTGCATCATTCATACCCACAGCACGCATTGTGTGGCTTTGACTTTGCAAACCGCAGGGCATGAGCTTCTTGCTGCGCTCACACCCTACTTCGTCATGAAAGTCGGCCACGTCCCCATCATCAGCTACCAGCGCCCGGGTAGCCCCACTGCTGCACTTGAGGTTGCCAATACCATCGCCCGCTATGCAGAACGCGGCACACCGATTCGCGCCGTCATGCTGCCGCGCCTGGGCCCCAATGTGTGGGCGGCTAACCCGTTTGAAGCAATGGCGGTTCTGGAAGAGCTGGAAGAAACCGCCAGAGTCGCCTGCCTGCAACCCGACACAATACCCTTGAGTGATGCGCAAATTGACGACCTGCGACAAACCTTCGGGGCCGTCTGGTAAACCGGAAACAACATGCTTAAATTTGCCGCCAACCTTTCGATGATGTACACAGAGCTGCCGTTTTTGGACCGCTTTGAAGCAGCGGCAAAAGACGGCTTCAGGGCCGTTGAGTATTTGTTCCCTTATGCCCATGATGCGCAAGAACTTGCCGCCCGCCTGAAAGGCAACAGCCTGCAGCAAGTGCTGTTCAACGCGCCGCCTGGCGGCACAGATGCGGCCACTATCGCCAAAGCATGGGATATAGACGGCAAAAAAGGCACGGCGTCTATGCCTGGCCGGGAAGCTGAATTCAAAGCCGGAGTTACTCTGGCATTGACTTACGCGGAAGCACTGAACTGCCCACGCATTCACCTCATGGCGGGGCTGATTCCTGAAAACCTTGGCCGTGACGACGTGCAGGAGTTGTACATCAGCAATCTTCGCTGGGCCGCTAAAGAAGCCGCCAAAGCCGGCCTTGACGTGCTGATAGAGCCGATCAACACGCGCGACATTCCGCGATTCTTTTTAAATCGCCAAGACCACGCGCATGAAATTATTGGCCAGGTTGGTGCACCCAACCTCAAGGTGCAAATGGACCTGTACCACTGCCAGATTGTGGAAGGTGATGTAGCGATGAAAGTCCGCAAATACCTGCCCACGGGCCATGTCGGCCATTTTCAGATTGCAGGTGTGCCCGAGCGGCATGAGCCCGATGCGGGTGAGCTGAACTACCCGTATTTGTTCGACGTGATTGCCGAGGTCAGCAACCAGTGCAACTGGCACGGCTGGGTGGGCTGCGAATACCGACCCAGAAAGGGTGGCCAGGCCGGAGGCACGTCGGCAGGGCTGGGCTGGTTACACAATGCGCAAAAGACCCTGCGCTAAATAAGAGCCTGCCGTCTTACACAGGGGCAAGCCGCATCGGCGTAACAATGACATATCTCTATTTTTCTGCTGCCCATGACCCTGCCCGAATCTCTAGACGTCCGTACCAAAGTCAAAAAACCCAAGATTGATCCGCCTTTGCCCGTGGCTGACGCGGCGGTGCGCGCCGAAGCACAGGAGGTGCTGGCCACCGCAGCAAAAACCTTTTCCATCAAAGTACTCACAGTCAATATCCACAAGGGCTTCACGTTTTTCAACCGCAAATTTATCTTGCCTGAGCTGCGCGAGGCGGTGCGCAAAATAGGCGCAGACGTGGTATTTTTACAGGAAGTGACCGGCAGCCATACACACCACAGCAACAAGTTTGACAACTACCCCGACACACCGCACTACGAGTTTTTGGCCGACAGCATCTGGCCTGACTTTGCCTACGGCCGCAACGCGGTGTACGACAAGGGCGACCACGGCAATGCGGTGATGTCCAAGTTTCCCATTGTGCGTTTTGAAAACCATGATGTGTCCATCAGCGGCCCCGAACGGCGCGGCCTGCTGCATTGCGAGTTGCAAATTCCCGGACGCAGTATCAATCTGCACGCGGTGTGTGTTCATCTGAGCCTGACCGAGACGCATCGCACCCAGCAGATGGACCGGCTTTGCAAACTGATTGCCGCCAACATCCCCCTGCAGGCACCGCTGGTAGTAGCGGGCGACTTTAACGACTGGCGGCACCGCGCCAAAGATCAGCTGGCTCACGGCGCGGGCTTGCATGAGGTGTTTGTGCAGGCCAACGGCCAGCCGGCCCGCACCTTTCCTGCTCGCAAACCGCTGCTGCGTCTGGACCGCATTTACGTTCGCAATGCCATCGGCCACAAACCGGTGGTGCTGCCGCACAAGCCATGGTCCCATTTGTCTGACCATGCGCCTCTGGCTGCAGAAATTGAGCTCTAACAAAAAGCGTTAGCAAGAAATCATTAAGCACTGTATATTAATACAGTGCTTAACTCCTCCACTCCCTCAACACTTTCCCTCAAGCGCAAGCTGGCAATGTTGGCCGATACGGCTAAATACGACGCCTCGTGCTCATCCAGCGGCACGGCCAAGCGCAATTCGGTAGGTGGCAAAGGCGTCGGCTCGACTGAAGGCGCAGGTAATACAAGCCGCGCAAATGCGCCCCGCTCTGCACCCGGCAGCAAAAGCACACAAATGATTGTCGGCGCTGATGATACAAACGACCGCATCATCTTGAGTGCCAGCGCCGGGTTGTACAGCGGCTTCAACATGCGGCGCGTGTATTGCTCCGCCTCCAGTCCGATACCCGATGCATCAAAACATTTGCCGCTGGTGCAACCGCCGTTGATGCGCGAACACCGGCTTTACCAGGCCGACTGGCTGATCCGCTTTTACGGCTTTGTACATGACGAAATCGTGCCTGACGATGCAGGCAATGCCAGCGGCATGCTGTCGCTGGATACCCACCCAAAACTCGCCTGGGCACTGGCCAACCGCGCACAGTTTCCCGTCAATATCAACACTGCAGCGCATGCACATACCGCTAAAAAAGGTCATGCCCTTCGTGCTGTTGCCCAATCACCAGCCCGGCAAAACACTGGACGCCGCCAACTTGCCCGCACAGCTGATGCAAATTGCCAGTCCCGCGCCGCTGCAACACGCCCTGTTTTAAAAGGAACACCATGAACGATCTATCTGCAGACTTATTTGGAAATATCCAGGGATATGGCGGCCAGCAAATTTACTTGGCCAGCCCAATTGATCTTGTGGGATTTCGCCATGCCGCCCGGCATTTGATTGCCCGCGGCACGCCTCCTGAGCAGGTAGCGTGGGTCACTGCGGGCAGCGTCAAGCCACAAGCGTTTGCACCTGAAACCGCGCCCGCCATATCCGTGGGCGCAGACTTCATGTCGCTGTGCAAAACTGTTATTTTGCACAGCGATCCTGCCCGTTTTGAACTGCTTTACCGCCTGCTCTGGCGCATGGCGCGGAAGCCCAGCCTGCAACACGACCCGCTGGACGCCGATATGTTGAAGGCTGAACACCTGGCCAAAGCGGTGCGGCGAGACATGCACAAAATGAAGGCATTTGTACGCTTCAGAACCGTGCTTGATGAAGCTTTCAAGGCACTGCCTACAAGCGGACCGCTGCATGTGGCGTGGTTTGAGCCTGAGCACCATATTGTTGAAGCAATCGCACCATTTTTTGCCCGCCGCTTTACCCAAATGCGCTGGGCGATTTTGACGCCCGAGCGCTGCATGGCCTGGAACGGCGCAGC
>JAYVEE010000242.1:0-3631 GCA_043749005.1 Polaromonas sp.
GGGCCGCGTGGGTCCTGGCGCTGTACTTCGTCACGCGGCTGACGTGGCTGGCGTTCGTCAAAGTCGTTGCGTGGTGGGCGCGGGCCTTGCGGACGACGCTCGCCGCGTGGGGGGCCGCCGTTACCGGAGTTACTACCTGCGCTATTACCCGCACCATAACCAGAGTTCTGCCTAGGCTGCCCAGGGTTGGGTGTGCGTGGGCCTCGGCCGTAGTTTCCACCGCCGTTATCACCACCGCCTCCTTCAGCAGGGGCGCGGCCCCGGCCGCCGCCAGACCTTGCACCGAATCCATCGCCTCTTCCAGCACCACCGCCGCCAGCGCCCGAGTTATTACGGGCAGGCTGACCGGCGCGGGTTTCACGAATCCGCGTCATCATCTCGCTGCGCGCTGCCTTGGCCGCAGCCTGCATCACGTCGCGGCTTGGCGGCTTGCCCAGGCCGCCCCAAATAGTCTGGCGACCCATGGCCAGCGGCTCGGCGCGTTCGTCAGGCTCGGCTTCAAATCCTGGCACCATGACGACCTCAATGTTTTGCTTGGTAAAGCGCTCAATGTCTTGCATGAAGCCTTCTTCATCCAGGCACACCAGACTCACCGCTTCGCCGCTGTTGCCAGCACGACCAGTCCGTCCAATGCGGTGAACATAGTCTTCGCTGACGTTTGGAATTTCGTAGTTCACCACGTGTGGCAACTCGTCAATATCAATGCCGCGTGCTGCAATATCAGTAGCAACCAGCGCCCGGATAGTACCGTCTTTAAAGCCCTGCAGCGCCTGAGTGCGGGCCGTCTGGCTCTTGTTGCCGTGCAGCGCTAGAGCTTCAATCCCGTTTTTGGTCAGGTGTTCTGCCACGTTGTTAGCGCCAAACTTGGTACGCGTAAACACCAGCACCTGGCTCCACTTGTGCTCGTTGATGATGTGCGTCAGCAGCGCCTTCTTTTTGCCACGGCCAACCGGGTGAATGGTTTGCGTGATGCGCTGCACCGTGGTGTTGCGCGGCGTGACCTGTATGTGCAGCGGGTCGCGCAACAGGCCGTTGGCCAGGTCGCGGATTTCATCGCTGAAGGTGGCAGAAAACAGCAGTGTCTGCTTTTGTTTGGGGACAAGCGCCAGCACCTTTTTAATGTCGTGAATAAAGCCCATGTCCAGCATGCGGTCGGCTTCGTCCAGAACCAGTACTTGCACCTGCCCCAAGTCCAGCGTGCCCTGGCCCGCATGGTCTAACAAACGGCCAGGCGTGGCAACGAGGATATCAACACCGCGCCGCAGTTTTTCAATCTGCGCGCCCATGCCAACCCCGCCAAACATCACCATCGAGGTTAACTCGAGGTATTTGCCGTACAGGCGAACGCTTTCTTCAACCTGTGCGGCCAGCTCGCGCGTGGGCGTCATGATCAAACACCGAACGGCATTGACGCCGCGCCGGTTCGTCAGACCCGGCTCGTTGCTCAAGCGCTGCAACATCGGCAGCACAAAGGCAGCGGTTTTACCCGTTCCGGTTTGTGCGCCACCGAGCAAGTCACTACCCGCCAAAACGGCGGGAATGGCTTGTGCCTGGATGGGGGTGGGGGTGTCATAGCCCTGCTCAAGCACGGCTTTCAGGATGGCCGGAGCCAGATTCAATTCTTCAAAGGTCATGTAAATATATTGACGCGCCACATGGACGCTTTCGCTTTTGATCAGCCTGTTGGGTGCTATTGGTTAAGAGCGACCCGCCAATGATAGGCAGATGGGGTCAAAAAGTTGGGCCAGAAAACTTGTAAGGCTTGTTTGAAATAACAAACCGAAAAGTGCCCAAACGCTGCGGGACACTGAACCCAACAGCGCCTGTATTGTGTCACGGAACGATAATAGGAGTCTTTTGTATTGCCAGTTGCGCAAAATACGCAGCTGCAACCGCTTTTTTAACGTTTCCCACAACTCACCTCAAATGGCTCAATACGTATTCACCATGAACAAGGTCGGCAAAATTGTGCCGCCCAAACGCCATATTTTGAAAGATGTGTCTCTCAGCTTTTTTCCAGGCGCCAAGATCGGCATGTTGGGTGTCAATGGCTCAGGAAAGTCCACACTACTCAAAATCATGGCGGGCCTTGACAAGGAAATTGAAGGCGAAGCGACGCCAATGCCCGGTTTGAACGTGGGCTACCTGCCGCAAGAACCCAAGCTCAATGACGAGCACACCGTGCGTGAAAGCGTTGAAGACGGTATGGGTGCCGTGTTTGCTGCCAAGGGCTTGCTGGATGCGGTGTACACCGCTTACGGTGAACCGGACGCAGACTTTGACGCGCTGGCCGCTGAGCAAGCCCGGCTTGAAGCCATCATTGCCACGTCAGGCACCGACTCTGAACACCAACTGGAAATCGCTGCCGATGCGTTGCGCCTGCCGCCATGGGACGCCAAAATTGGCGTACTGTCGGGCGGTGAAAAACGCCGCGTGGCGCTGTGCCGACTACTGCTTTCCAAGCCCGACATGCTGCTGCTTGACGAGCCGACCAACCACCTGGACGCTGAATCAGTTGACTGGCTCGAACAATTTTTGCAGCGTTATTCAGGCACCGTGGTGGCCATTACCCACGACCGCTACTTTCTGGACAACGCCGCCGAATGGATTTTGGAGCTTGACCGAGGCCACGGCATTCCGTGGAAGGGCAATTACAGCACCTGGCTGGAGCAAAAAGGCGAGCGCCTGGCAACCGAGCAAAAGGGCGAAGAAGCACGAGCCAAGGCACTCAAAAAGGAACTTGAATGGTCACGTCAAAATCCTAAAGCGCGTCAGGCAAAAAGCAAATCGCGTCTGGCGCGGTTTGAGGAACTCAGCGACTTTGAATACCAAAAGCGCGTGGAAACCAACGAAATTTTTATCCCTGTGGCTGAGCGCCTGGGTGCACAAGTCATTGAATTTAAAAACGTCACCAAATCGTTTGGCGACCGGGTGCTGATTGATGACTTGAGCTTCACGGTGCCCGCAGGCGCCATCGTCGGTATCATCGGCCCGAACGGGGCGGGCAAGTCGACGCTTTTCAAATTGATAGCCGGCAAAGAACTGCCAGACAGCGGCGAGGTTGTCAAAGGTTCCACCGTACGCATGGCCTTCGTTGACCAGAACCGCGACGATTTGGCAAATGAAAAAACCGTGTGGGAAGACATTTCGGGCGGCCTTGATATTTTGAACGTCGGCAAATTTCAAATGCCAAGCCGCGCTTACGCGGGACGCTTTAACTTTAACGGCGGCGATCAGCAAAAACGCGTCGGCACGCTGTCAGGCGGCGAGCGCGGGCGTTTGCACCTGGCCAAAACCCTGATTGCGGGCGGCAACGTCCTGATGCTTGACGAGCCGTCAAACGACCTGGACGTTGAGACGCTGCGTGCACTTGAAGATGCGTTGCTGGAGTTTGCGGGCTCGGTGATGGTCATCAGCCATGACCGGTGGTTTTTGGACCGCATTGCGACGCATATCCTGGCTGCTGAAGGCGACAGCCAGTGGACATTTTTTGATGGCAACTATCAGGAATACGAAGCGGATAAAAAGAAGCGCCTTGGTGAAGAAGGTGCCAAGCCGAAACGCATGCGCTACAAGGCTCTGAAGTAAACAGTGCCCCTACGGTCTTCACTTTGTGTAATTCCCTTCCCCC
>JAYVEE010000243.1:0-11625 GCA_043749005.1 Polaromonas sp.
GCGTTCAAAAAATAATCTTTTAGCATGGTGCAAGGCTCTAGCGGCGTATTGCGCCAAGAGTATGGGTTGGCATGGGCAGACCCGAGCGTTGCCCAAACCCGGCCACGAGCAATGTGTAATTTCCCACCACCGTGTGCCAGAACAGTGCTGGCACGGTTGGTTTGCAACAGCCAGTGGCCACTCGGGTTGGCGGGCTGATTTGCAGGTGACTGGACTGGAAAATAGAGGTTCATGCTGCGCTCCCGAATAAAACACTAAAACTGATGGAATGCGGAATCAATGCCGAATCAATGCCGAATAGCGGCCTCATGGAGCTTGGCAGTCCAATGAAAACGAGCTACGCTATTGATTCTTAAAGCGCATCAATTCAATTTATTGCTGTCATGCTAAATCCAACAATTCATGCACGCTCACGGCCCATTGCCGCAGGCCAGTTGCGCGCCTTCGAAGCTGTAGCCCGACACCTTAACTTCCGTGCCGCGTCTGAAGAGCTGGCGCTCACACAGTCGGCTATCAGCCGGCAAATCCAGGCGATTGAAGAAGATGTGGGCGTGGCCTTATTTTTACGCCACACTCGCGCGGTCGAGATGACCAGCGCAGGCGCACAGCTTCTGCGTGTCGTGCTGCCATCGCTGGAGCGCATTGACAGCGCGGTACGCATCATCCGGCAGAGCGCGGGGCGTAAGAGTGTGGCGATCAGTACCTGGGCGTCTTTTGCATCAATGTGGCTGATTCCACGGCTGGAAATATTTCAGCGTGCACACCCTGATATAGACATTCGCATTGATGCGACAGACGCAATGGTTGACATGGACACCACCGACGTTGACCTGGCATTGCGGTACAGCGCACCGGCCTACGTGGCCAGTCATGCAGTTCGGCTTTTTGGTGAGCAGCTCACCCCCGTGGCCAGCCCATGGCTGATCAAAAGCGGTACGCGCATCAGAAAACCCATTGACCTCGCACATTACGCACTGATAGAGGCCAGCGACGCACACCGCACACAACACACGGAATGGCTGACCTGGCAACGCTGGTTTGAGGCACAAAACCTGAAAAATTTAGCCCCCAAGCGCTGGCTGTACTTTAACTACGCGCATCAAATTGCCCAAGCCGCATTGACAGGCCAGGGCATTGCGCTAGCCCGCATGCCGCTGGTGGCAGACAGCCTGGCTTCAGGCGATCTGATCGAACCCCTGCCCAATATGCGGATTGATTCGCCGTTGGCCTACTGGTTGATTGTTGGCCCACGCAACGAAGCCCGGCCTGAAGTGGCGGCGTTTTGCGAATGGCTCAAGGCGCAAGCCCTGCTGACGCGCGAAGCAATTGGCGATATGCCTGATGCGGATACGGTGGACAACCTCGATTAAACCGGCCAGACCACGCCGTTGTCATTGAGCAGCGCATCCAGCGGCTCATCGTGCGGTTCGGGCTCCATATCGGGCAGCCAACCATTGGTGTAGCCCAGCCCCACCGTAAACGGCTTGGGCTGAAGTACCGCCAGCGTCCGGTCATAAAAGCCGCCGCCATAGCCCAGCCTGAATCCGCCTGGCCCGTAACCGACGCAAGGCACAAACAGCAGCGTTGGCACAACGATTTCAGTATCTTTCGGCTTTGGAATGCCGTAGGCATCTTCTTCCATCGGGCAGCCTGGGTACCAAGCATGAAAGGTGAGTGTTTTGTTCACTTTATCGACTACCGGCAAGCCGATTCGGCGCGGCTGTGGCTCGTCGAGCAACTCGCCGTCTTCCTTCCAGCGGTGCAGCGCGGGCAGCGGGTCAAATTCGCCCTTGATGGGCCAATACGCACCTATCACTTCGTCGGTACGGCCAAATAGCCAGATGCGCATCACACGTTGGAGCATATCGGCGCGTTGCAGACGGTCAGGCAGGTTCAGGCGTTCTTCAATCAGCGCTTTGCGGGTATTAATTTTGTCCATAATGTCTCGATGCTATACAAATTTCTTTTCAGCACCTTAATCGCGGCATTTTTATGCCCCGCAGCCATCGCCCAAAACGTGAACGGCGACAACCTCATCACCGATATGAACCAGGCCTTCAAACGGGGGGATCGCAAGAGACTCAGCGCCTTGTTGCCGCAGGCCAAAGGCCACCCGCTGGAGCCCTATGCCGCGTATTGGGAGCTCAAAGCCCGCTTGCCTGAAGCATCAGCACAAGAGGTGCAGGACTTCTTTGTCCGTTACCCAGGCACATATCAGGAAGACCGGCTACGCAACGACTGGCTGCTGCTGCTGGGCCAGAGGCGGGACTGGGCGGCGTTTGCTGCTGAATACCCCAATTACCGCATGGGCGATGACCGCGAAGTACGTTGCTATGCGCTGCTGGTCGAACATTTGAAAAATCCTGCGCAGGACACCAAACTGGCCGATGAAGTGCGCAAAAACTGGTACGCACAGCGCGATGCCGATGACGGCTGCCGTGCCGCTGCCGAACGGCTGGTGGGCAGCAAAAACCTGAACGTACAAGACGTGTGGCAAAAAGCGCGTTTGGCACTGGAAGGCAATCGCCCCAAAGCTGCACGCGATGCGGTGGCTATCGTCTCGCCAGAATCGTCCGGCCTGGTGGCCGAGCTGATTGACAACCCGGCGCGATTTTTGACCGACAAAAATATCGCCATCAGAAGCACGCGCAAAGAGCTCATTACTCTGGCTCTCGTCAAAATGGCCAGCACCGACCAGTCAGGCGCAGAAAGCGCTGCAGCCATGATGGACGCCAAATGGGGCAGCCAGATCAACAGCGAGGAGCGCAACTGGGTATGGGGCGTGATTGGCAAACAGAGCGCGACACGATTGGGCGTGATTCCAGCCAGCACGGCATTGGCTTACTTTGGCAAGGTCAACAAAGACACAGACTTGACCGACGATATGTTGAGCTGGAAAGTACGCGCCATATTGAGGGCCGCAGCGCAACCCAGATGGCGCGAAGTATTGGCGACGATTAATGCGATGAGCGATGCCGCCAAGGCCGACCCGACCTGGGTTTACTGGAAGGCGCGAGCCATCATTGCCACAAGCCAAACGGGCAATCCTGAGGCACTGGCGCTGTACCAGTCAATAGCATCCGTACGGGGGTTTTACGAGCAACTGGCGCTTGAAGAGTTGGGGCAAAAAATCACCATGCCCCCCAAGCCCGCCCCCATCAGCCCTGAGGAAAAAGAAGCCGCTCGCCTGAATAACGGGCTGAGCCGGGCTGCCTACGCAATTGCTATCGGCCTGCGTCCCGAGGGCGTGCGTGAATGGAACTACAGCACCAACCTGGCCAAGCCCGGCGGCATGACCGACCGGGAGCTGATCGCCGCCGCACAATTTGCCTGCGACAAACAAATCTGGGACCGCTGCATCAACACCAGCGAGCGCACCAAGGCACTGATTGACCTGGAGCAGCGCTTCCCCATGCCGTTCAGGGACGCGGTGGTCAGACGTGCACAAAGCATCAACCTCGACCCTGCCTATGTGTACGGCCTGATCCGGCAGGAAAGCCGCTTCATCATGGACGCCCGGTCAGGCGTTGGCGCATCGGGCCTGATGCAGGTCATGCCCGCCACCGCGCGCGAAACGGCACGCCGCATCGGCATGACAGGTTTCACCGCTGACCAGATCACAGACCGCGACACCAACATCGCCATTGGCACTGGTTATCTGAAGCTGGTACTCGACGACTTGGGCGGCTCAATGCCGATGGCGGCAGCCGCCTATAACGCCGGGCCGGGCCGCCCGAGAACATGGCGCGGCCAACCGGGCAGCCCAACAACAGACGCCGCCATTTGGGCCGAAAGTGTGCCCTTTGCCGAGACGCGTGACTATGTGAAAAAAGTACTGAGCAACACCACCAACTACGCGGCCATACTGACGGGGCAACCGCAGTCACTGAAAGCGAGGATGGGTACAGTGGGGCCGAGAGATGCGAGCCAGCCGGAGACGGACAAGACATTGCCCTGATGAAGGTCTGCTATTTAAGTAATAGCTGCTTGCGCCCGTATATTAGGGATTAAAGCACTGAAAAGCAACCACCAACCCATAATCCATAACCATTAAATTAGCGTCATGAAAAAAATTCTCATCCTCGGTGGTACCGGCTTTGTGGGTCGCCACTTATGTGAAAAACTGGCAGAAGGCGACTACCGCGCTACGGTGCTTACCCGCCGCCGCGCGAACGCCAAGCACTTGCAAATGCTGCCGATGGTCGATGTGATTGAAGGCTCGGCGCATGACGCGGTGGCGCTTGCAGCCCTGCTGACTGAGCACGACGCGGTGGTGAATCTTGTGGCGATCCTGCACGGCAGCGAAACCGCGTTTGACAAGGCACACGTTCAACTGCCTCAAACACTTGTCAAAGCCTGCGACGTTGCCGGCCAGCGACGCATCATTCATGTCAGCTCGCTGGGCGCAGACCTGGCCGCACCGTCGATGTACCAGCGCAGCAAGGCGCGCGGGGAGGCGGTGCTATTCAGCTCGGGCCTGGACATCAGTGTGTTGCGGCCGAGCGTTATTTTTGGGGCTGAAGACAAGTTTTTAAATACCTTCGCTATGCTGCAAAAATTGTTTCCTTTTATTCCGCTAGCAGGCAGCACAGCCAGGTTTCAGCCGGTGTGGGTTGAAGACGTAGCCGCCGCAATTGTGAAATGCATTGCTGACATCACCACCATCGGCCAGATTTATGAAGCCTGTGGGCCCGAGATTTTTACCCTCAAGCAATTGGTGCAGTTAGCTGGGCAGTACAGCGGTCATGACAAGCCCGTGATTGGCCTGCCCAACGCCTTAGCGCGCATTCAGGCAGCGTTGATGGAGCTTGCGCCAGGCGAGCCCATCATGAGTCGTGACAATCTGGACGCCATGAAGGTTGACAACATCTCGGGCGGCAAGCTGCCTGGCTTGCAGGCCCTGGGCATCCAGGCGTCGGCGTTAAGTGCGGTTGCACCGTTTTACCTGGGCGAGCAAGGTCTGCGCAGCGGACTGATGGCCAAGCGCAAGACGGCTGGTCGCTTTTAGCGCCCCCGCTTTCGCTCGCTTTGCGTAGCGCTCTGCCCCCCGAGGCGGCTAATTTCCGTTGGGGCGGCCCTGCGAGAAATTGCAGCGCATCAATTCGGTTGATTTTTTGCATCAATTAACTGTTGATGCTGCGCTAGCATTGGTTTTCATTCATCAGAAGGCACATCATGCTCAAGCTGTACATCGGCAATAAAAACTACTCGTCCTGGTCTATGCGGCCGTGGGTGCTTCTTACGCAAAGCGATATTGAATTTGAAGAAGTGATGGTGCGGTTTGGTTCTGATCCGTTTACTGAAAATTCTCTCTTCAAGCAAAGCGTTATGGCCGTCAACCCCGCTGGACGGGTGCCTGTGCTGGTCGATGATGCTATTGCGGTTTGGGACACGCTGGCAATGGCAGAATATCTCGCAGAAAAATACCCTGAGAAAAATTTGTGGCCGCAAAGCGTTGCCGCGCGAGCCCGTGCCCGCAGCGTATGCGCTGAAATGCATTCTGGTTTCACCAGTTTGCGTGGCGCCTGCCCGATGAACATTGAGGCCGCTCTGCCAGAAGTTGGTGCTATTGTCTGGCGTGACAGTCCGGGAGCAAGCGCCGATGTAAGGCGCATCGTTGGCATGTGGACAGAGCTGCTGACCCAGCACCAAGGTCCACTGCTGTTTGGCGCGTTTTCTATTGCTGATGCCTACTTTGCACCCGTGTGCATGCGCTTAAAAAGCTACGCCTTGCCTGTTCCGCCACACATCAGCGACTACATTGAACGTGTCTGCGCCCTGCCAGGCGTTGTAGCCTGGGTTGCGGACGCGCTGGCCGAAAAAGACTTTGTGGCTGTCGATGAGCCTTATCGCAGTCACCGCTGAAGTTTTGCAACGACTGAACGAGTGACACCCGTACCCTAAACTCGGATGATGGAAATTTTCATGGTCGGTGGGGCGGTACGCGACATGCTGTTGGGCTTGCCCGTACAAGACCACGACTGGGTGGTGGTGGGCAGTACGCGTGAAGAATTAGTGGCGCTTGGCTATTTGCCAGTTGGCAGGGACTTTCCGGTTTTCCTCCACCCCAAATCCAGAGAAGAATACGCACTGGCACGCACTGAGCGCAAAACCGTGCGCGGCTACCACGGCTTTGAAGTCGATGCCTCACCTGATGTGACGCTTGAACAAGATTTGGCGCGGCGCGACCTGACTATTAATTCAATAGCTGCTTGCCCCCGTAGTAATTGGGCTAACGGCCTATTTGATGCTGATTTAGAGTCATTAATTGACCCTTTTGGTGGCCAACGGGACTTGTCTGCCAAAGTATTGCGCCATGTGACCGATGCCTTCCGTGAAGACCCGGTACGCATCCTTCGCGTGGCGCGTTTCGCCGCGCGATTTGCGGACTTCAGCGTTGCGCCCGAGACGATGCAGCTCATGAAGATCATGGTGGCTGATGGCGAAGCCAATGCGCTGGTGGCCGAGCGTGTGTGGCAGGAGCTGTCGCGCGGCTTGATGCAGGCCAAACCATCCCGCATGTTTGACGTGCTTCATGAATGTGGCGCCCTCCAGAAGCTGCTACCAGAAATTCAATGGGGAAACAGGGCGAATTTAAACTTACATTTGATTGTGGATTTCTGTGCGCATTTGAATGCACCATTACCGGTCAGGTTTACCTGTTTAGTCACTTCCAGCCTCCAACAATTGGAGTCTGACCCGAATTTAATAAACCAGATGTGCGAGCGGTTGCGTGTGCCGCTGGACTGCAAAGAGCTGGCAATTCTGGTGCTGCGGGAGCAAACCAACATTCAGAACAGCGTCACATTTGGCGCCGATGAACTGGTGCGCATGCTGGAACGCTGTGACGCGTTTCGCAAACCGCAACGCTTTGCCGACCTGCTGCTGGCTTGCAGCTGTTTAGCGCGCGGGCCGCTTGCGCTGAATGAATCAACCTTGCCGCAGTGCCAGCATCTTGCAGGCGCATTGAAGGCAGCGCAGTCCGTGGTAACCCGAGTGATTGCCGAGGTTGCGCAGAGCCAGGCACTGGACGGCAAACAGATTGGTGAGCGGATACACCAAGCGCGAGTGGCGGCAGTAGCGCTGCACATCAGCACGTCAAAACAGATGTGAAACCACACTGGCGATCAAGCTCAGCACAATCGTGGTGGTCAACGGAATGTAGCGCTCCTTGCCAAACAACTTGAAGCGCAAATCACCCGGCAGTTTGCCGAAGCCCAGTTTATTCAGCCATGGGGTGAGCGCGCTGATGAACACCAGCGTCAAGAAAATAACAATCATCCAGCGAATCATGGTGTTCTTATAGCGTGTGAGTTCTATCGCCAGACGCAAACCCCATCGGCTGCCACACCGCCGCATTTTTAGCCCCGAATGCAATAACCTTGAACAACTCACCCATCTCGTGCTCATTGACGAGTTTTTGCGCCATCGTGCGATCACTAATCGTTGCATGCTCCATGCCGTCAAGCACACCGCAATTCAGCAAAAACCGGCCTTGCCCGGTGTAACCCAGTACCTCTAAACCCGCCTCTTGCCCGGCCAAAGCAATGCCCGTGAAGTTGACATGCGCGGTGATGTCTTTGAAGCCCACATCCGCCAGCGCATCAGCATCCACCTGATGCGCGCGGTGGCACAGCAACGTGCCCATGCTGCGCTGTGGGTGGTAGTACTCATGCTCTGGAAAGCCGTAGTCGATCATGAAAATTGCACCTACGTTGAGCTTGTCAGCCAGGGTGCAGATAAAACCTTCTGCCTGAGGGTGGATTTCCGTCAGGTAGTCGTGTGTGCCCACCACCTCAAACGGCGGTCTCAATAGCGTGATCTGGTCAGCAAAAGCAAAAGCTTCGCCATTTTGAGCGACACCTCTTTCGTGCCACGTATTGTCGATACGTGCCAGCAACTTGACAGGCATGGCGTCCAGCACTTCATTGCCAATCACCACGCCCTGCATGTGGTCTGGCAAACCTGCGGCCCAGTCCACACGACCCTCAAATGCCTTGAGCCGCTGCTGCTGACGCACACGCAAACTGCCGGACAAATCAACGATGGTGTAGCGCGTTAATTGCGGCAGTGCCTGTAAAAGTTGTTCGGCCAGAGCGCCAGAGCCCGCACCGAACTCCCACACCTCACTGGTTCCCGTCGCTTTAAAAGCCTCAGCAATTTGCCGAGCCAGCGCCTGACCAAAACGGGGAGACATTTCAGGGGCCGTCACAAAATCACTTCCCGCCGCTGTCGCTCCGCCAGGCATCAGGCCAAACTTGCGCAGGTCGTTGGCGTAGTAACCCAGGCCAGGCGTGTACAAAGCCATGCTCATGAAAGTATCAAAACCAAGCCAGTTGCCTGCCTGCTCAATGGCCTCGGTAACTCTGGCCTGCAGGGGGGTCGTTAAAATAGGATTGATCATGGCGTTTGCTTAAGTACTAATTGTCAACGATTACTCAATTTCACCCCATGCAAGACACAACATCCGCCCCTGTCGTTTTAGTTACTGGCGCAGCCAAGCGTCTGGGCCGCGAGATCGCCCTGGCACTTGCGGCTGGCGGCTGGCGTGTGGCGGTGCATTACCGCAGCTCAAAGCAAGACGCTATAAATACAGTAGCTGCTTGCGCAGGTATACAGGGCGATTCAGCCCTATTTGATGCCGATTTGGGCAGTGAAACCGATGTAAAGGCACTTCTGCCGCGCGTTCTTGCGCGGTTTGGGCGAGTTGATGCAGTCGTCAACAGCGCATCAACATTTGAACAAGACGACGCCGCCAGCTTCTGTTTTGCATCGCTTGAAAAACACCTGCGCAGCAACACCGGCGCTCCCATTTTGCTGGCGCAAGCGCTCTACGCCCATCTGGCCAGCCGTAATGTTAACGGTGGAAACCTGGCTCGCGGTGCGGTAATCAACCTGCTGGACCAAAAACTCTGGAATCAAAATCCTGATTTTTTAAGCTACACGCTGTCCAAAGCGGCACTGGAAGCCGCTAACACCATGCTGGCAATGGCACTCGCCCCGCTGGTGCGAGTGGTGGGCGTGGCACCCGGCTTGACGTTGACCAGCCACCTGTTGAGCGACGCGCAGTTTGCCGAACTGCACAAGCTGTCGCCGCTAGGCCGTTCATCGACACCTGCTGACGTGGCAGCCACAGTGAAGTTTGCGCTTGAAAATCAGTCCATCACGGGAACGACATTGCTGGTGGATGGCGGTCAGCATCTGATGAAGTTTGAGCGCGACTTTTCGCTGATGACAGGCAAGTCCTGAAACCTCAAGGCAAGGACCAAAATACGCGAAGCGATTTTGCCCTGTCCCCAACACCTAAAAAAACATGTTGAATACTCGCGGCACACAAATTTTGAAACTCACAGGTTTGCGCTTCGACGCAAATCTCGGCATTCTCGAACATGAGAAGGCAGCGCCGCAGCCGATTCAAGTCGATGCTGAACTTAATTTGGGCACGCAACCGTTGATACCGAGTGACGATGAAATCAATCATGTGCTGGACTACCGCAAGGTGCGTCAGATCATCATCACGGAATGCACCGCCGTGCATGTCAATTTGCTGGAAACGCTGATCGGCAAACTCGCGCACAGGCTGATGCTGTTGCCCGGCGTGCTGGGCGTGCGCGTCAAAATTGCCAAGCTGGAAATATTTGATGATTGCGAAGTGGCGATTGGTGTGGAGACAGGGCAGTGGTAAGCAATTTAAAAATTGAACGCGAAGACCAAAAGCTCGAAAAACGCTTGTGCCGCGAAGTGGGTCGTGCAATCGTTGACTTCAACATGATTGAAGAGGGCGACAAGGTCATGGTGTGCGTATCAGGCGGCAAAGACAGCTACGCCATGCTGGACATTTTGCTCAAGTTGCAAAAACGCGCGCCAATCGATTTCAGCGTGATTGCCGTGAACCTGGACCAAAAGCAGCCAGGCTTTCCCGAGCACATCCTGCCTGAGTACCTGTCAAAACTGGGCGTACCGTTTCATATTGAAAATCAGGATACCTACAGCATTGTCAAGCGCGTGATTCCTGAAGGCAAGACGTTGTGTTCGCTTTGTTCCCGTTTGCGGCGCGGCATTTTGTATAGGGTGGCAGGCGAATTGGGGGTCACCAAAATCGCCCTGGGCCATCACCGCGACGACATGTTACAAACATTTTTTCTGAACATGTTCTTTGCCGCCAAACTCAAGGGCATGCCGCCCAAGCTGGTCAGCGATGATGGCAAAAATATTGTGATTCGCCCGATGGCTTATGTGCCTGAAAAAGACCTCAGCCGCTGGGCCGAGGTGCAAAACTTCCCCATCATCCCCTGCACGTTATGCGGCAGCCAGGAAAATTTGCAGCGCAAGCAGGTGGGCAACATGCTGCGTGAGTGGGACAAAAAGTTTCCCGGGCGGGTAGAAAACATGTTCAGTGCCCTGCAAAACATTGTGCCGTCACATTTGATGGACGGCAAACGCCATGACTTCAAAGGCATCAAAACCACAGGTGTTGCCAGCCTTGACGGCGACAAGGCGTTTGATGCTGATGAGTTCGATAGATCATTGATGACAGAACTTCCAGGCCAATCTGTCATCAAAATACAGTCTTTATAAGTATTTTTGGTCTTTTTCAGGCATTAAATCGAACGGTGGACTCTATGATGCGGGCGCAAGCAGCTATTATTTTAATAGCAACTTTATTTCTGACGGCGTGCTCCGGTATGCGCGTGATTGACAGTGATGTGACAGCATTTTCAGCCTGGACAGCCGCGCCGCCTGCGCCTGGTACGCGCTATCGGTTTGAACGCCTGCCATCGCAGCAATCAATTAACGCGCAGCAAGACCGCATTGAAGCGCTCGCTACTACCAGCTTGTCAAAGGTCGGTATGGCACTCAGCCCAGCGGATGCGCGCTACAGCGTGCAGGTTTTTCTGGTCACTGAGATCGTGCAACGCTACCCGGAGCCAGGTTTTGGTTTTGGTGGGCCCGGCGTGTCAATTGGTGGAGGTAGCCGAGGGAGCTCCGTAGGCCTGTCTTTTCCTATTGGTTTTGGGGATTCGTATTACAAGCGCACTGTAAGCATTTTGATGCGTGAGCTATCGACTCAGAAAGTCGTATTCGAAACGCGCGCCCTGCATGATGGCCCTTTCGGTGACGCATTTGCCGTGCTGCCTGCAATGCTGGATTCAGCGCTCGTGGGTTTCCCGCAGCCGCCTGCCGGGAAGAGACGCATCAACGTTGAAATCCCAAGGTAAATGCAAGAACCCACCCGTATCATCGCCATTCGCCACGGCGAAACTGCCTGGAATGTTGACACCCGCATTCAGGGCCATCTTGATATTCCCCTCAGCGCCAATGGCCGCTGGCAAGCCGCGCGCCTGGCCGGGGCACTGCGAGACGAAGCGATTACCGCCATCTATGCCAGCGACCTGACCCGGGCCTGGGAAACTGCGCAATACGTTGGCCAGGTTCATGGCCTGCAAGTTAACAAGGAAGTTGGTCTGCGAGAGCGTGACTTTGGTGACTTTGAAGGCAAAACCTTCGCTGAGATTGAGTTGCTGTTGCCCGAACAATCGTTGCGCTGGCGCAAACGCGACCCGGAGTTTTACCCCGTTGGCGGTGAATCGCTGATCGCACTGCGTGCGCGTGTACTGAAAGCTG
>JAYVEE010000244.1:0-3626 GCA_043749005.1 Polaromonas sp.
TGTCGCAAGACGAATTACTGGCCAGAGCCTATGAAAAACCCAAGCTGGAGCAAGACGAGATTGCTGACAAGGACTGGATGCAACTGGCCTGGATACTGCGCTATGAATTGCCAGATTTGTTTATTGAAATGCTGCTGGTGCTGCGCGCCAAAGCCAGCGCTTTTGATGCGGGATTTGGTGACGATGAGGCCCAGGAAGAGGACGACGGAAAAGTGGAAACGGGTGATACGGATCGTGGCAAGGCGACACCGGCCAAGCGGGATTCCGACGAAGAGTCGGCGATCTGAGCGAACGCATGGCAGTGCCATTTGATTCAGGTTCAGGCGTATCGCTGTACGATGCTCGGCCGTTTTTTGAAAAAGCTGTGCAGTATGGCATTCAAAACCACATCATCGACAGCGCAAAGCTGGATGTCATCTGCAGCGATGCGCCCAAAGGCATGGTGCAGATAGCGCGCTACTTTGGTACCGAGTTTTTGCGTCCTGACCTTGAAAAGGCCAAAGACCGCATGGTCAATCTGGTGGGCTTGTATCTGGAGAACACCTGCGGCGGGGATCTGCATCAGGCGGCGGTTGCTCTGTCTGAGCATTCCTTTTTGTCGCGCTCCAAGGGCGGCTCAGACCTGCTTAAAGTCATGATTGCGATGCCCCAAAACAGCCATTTCGGTATGAATGAGCGCGGTGGCTTTACTGACGACCATATCCCGCAATTGGCTAAATGGTCACTGTGCAGCCTGGCTGATTACCAGGCCGAGTTGGCCAAGAGGCAGCAGGTGGCGCTGGTGATGGATGCCGCCATCTGGTTTGCCGATGAACTGGGCATGGATGCTGATGACCTGGAAGAGGCAGGCAAGGATGCGGAGGCGGTGATACGCACCGCCTTGCTGGTGATGGCTTGCCGGGGAACAAAGCTGCCCGATTGGGTGGCTTTTGACAAAATGATTGCTGGTCTGCGTCAAAAATTTTCTGTTAATCCGACAGCGTTTGAAATCACTTTTCCCAAAAGGCTGCCATTGGCGCTTCATGCGCTAGTCGCGGGTGTCCAGCAGTCCGTCATGGCCGATACCAGCAAGACGCTGGACGCCAAACTGCCCACGCGAAAACTGTTTGACCAGACACCTGCTTTTATGGGTCGGTATTTTTGGCGGGAAGACGGTTTGAACGAAGTCGATCACCATGACCGAACAGTAGCAGGCGTCTGGGACAAAACAACCGGTGGCCACACCGATGATGGCTCACTGTTGACGCTGTTTTTTTGCCTTTCAGCACATGCCGCACCCAAAACCATTCTGACTGAAAAAAGTGCGACGACGCTGATTCGAAAGATTCAAAAAGCAGGCTTCAAGCCTGAGGCGGCGACAGACTACGTGCGGAGCCATGCGCCTTCACAATACCAAAGCGACTATGCGCAGTTGTGGTCAAACTTTGTGGAAGAAGCGCAAGGATTGCTGGAAAGCGATGCTGTGGGCGCCCTTGATGATGCGCTAGCTTTGCTTCGGCGTGAATGCAACATCAAATAGCCGCTACAAAATCCGGTTAAACCAGGCCAGCGACAGACCGGCCGACAGCAATGCAAGCGCAGCAGCCAACAGTGCCAGCAGCCCTGAAACCTCCGTTTCCTTTTTCACAACCGTCAAACGCGAGCTGAGCGACTCATAAACTTTTTTCAGGTCTGTAGCTGTGCCTGCATAAAAATATTCTGCCTGGGTGTTGCGTGCAATGCCTTTGAGGGTTTCTTCATCAAGTTTGACCCGCATGGACCAGCCTTCAAACCCAATCGTTTCGCCATCAACTGTACCGATACCGACGGTGTAAATGCGTACCCCCCGATCTGCCGCAGCTTTGGCTGCGTCCATTGAATCAACACCTGTGGTGCGCTGACCATCAGTTAGCAAAATAATAGCTGCTGACGCATAGGATCCGGGGGCTACAGGCACAAAAATTTTCTTTTCCTTGCCGTCCTTGCCAACGACGGGCTGCTGGTCAATCGCCACGCCACGTTGGCTGTCACGGCCTGTTTGCATGGACGCAATGTCAATGCCTGCATCCGGGAACAACTCGGCCAGAGACACCACAATGCCGTTGCCAATGGCAGTGCCACGCTGCAACTGGAATTTGTCAATGGCAGCGACCAGGTCTTCCCGGCTGAGCGTGGGCGGCTGCACCACCGAAGCCGTGCCTGCAAACGCGACGATACCAACGCGGACATTGCGCGGCAGCTCGGCCAAAAACGCCTTGGCGGCGTCTTGTGATGCGACCAGTCGATTCGGCTTGACATCGGTGGCCCGCATGCTGCCCGACACATCCATCGCCAGCATGATGGTTTGCTGGTCTGAGGGCAGGGTGATGACGGCGAACGGTCGGCTGGCTGCGACCAGCATGGCCGCCAGCGAGAGTAAAAACAGCAGCGGCGGAATATGCCTGCGAATGCTCTGGCCTTTGCCCATGGCCTCGCGCACGATGGACAGGCTGGCGTAGCGCAGCGCCATTTTTTTCTTGCGCCGCAGCAGCCAGACATAAAGCAATACCAACAGCGGCAAAAGCATCAGTAGCCAAAGAAATTCAGGCCATAAAAATATCATTGGGGAGGTCATAAGGTGTCCTTGCTTTGACGTGATTCCACTTGATTCGGACCTACGCCGCGTGCTTCAAATGGGCTGGCAACGCACCGCCTGCTGCTATGCGACTGCGGCGTTTGCGCAAATCGGTAAAGCGCATGAGTGCTTCAACCAGGTCGCCGTCAGTGGAAAGCTCTAGCGTGTCCACACCAGCTTTGGTGAGGGACTGCCGCAAGTCCGACTCACGCTGCGCCGCAATGCGTGCAAAGCGCTGGCGAAAGCCATTGTCACTGGTATCGACAAGAAGTTGTTCGCCGGTTTCTGCATCCGTGATCGGTATCAAACCCAAGTCAGGCAATTGCAGCTCCATCGCATCGAGCAGCCGCACGGCGACGACTTCATGCCGCTGTGCCAGCATGCCAAGTGGCTTAACCCATCCTGATTCGCTGATGAAATCGGACACCACAAAAACTGTTGAACGGCGGCGCACTTGCCGAGCGGCTGAATCCAGCAATTCATGCAGTTTTGTAGGGCCGGTTTGCGCCGCATCAGGGCGAATTTGCAGCGTGTGCAGCAGTTGCAGCACATGGTGTCTGCCGCCGCGCGCGGGGATGACGGCATCAACGCCTGATCCGTACAACATTGCGCCTACCCGGTTGCCGTGGCGCGTCAACAAACGAGCCAGCACCGCTACAAATTCGCTCGACAGTTGCCTCTTTCGCTGCTCGCCCGAGCCAAAGTCCATCGACGGACTCAGATCAAGCAAAAACCAGGCGCTCATTTCCCGGTCCTCGGTAAAAACGCGCACATGCGGTTGCTGCAAGCGAGCGGTCACGTTCCAGTCAATATGCCGCACATCGTCATGGTGCTGGTATTCGCGCAAATCGGCCAGGTCCATGCCGGTACCGCGCAGCAGCGTGCGGTAGTCGCCCTGCAGCAAACCATCGAGACGGCGCAGCACTGTCCATTCAAGACGGCGCAAAAGCTGTTCGGCGCCTTCGGTTTGTTTAGGCTGCGAGTTGCTCATGGGCTAATGGCTTGGCAGGTTGCGGAATTTTGGCCATGATCT
>JAYVEE010000245.1:0-3624 GCA_043749005.1 Polaromonas sp.
CGCCCCATGACTTGTTCAAGCAATAGCGCCGGGTCTTGTGCAGCATCGGCAGGCTTCAGTCGCAGGCCTGCGCTGACCACTTCAAGTTTTTGTGGAAACACCATGCCTGCGACAGGTGCTGAATCCTGTTCTTGCAAAAAGTCTGAAATTTGCTCACGCAACAGGTCTTTGCTGCGCGCGGCGAACAATATACAACCCCTGCTGCCTGGCATATTGCACAAAATAGCGTTGGGCGGCATGCGCTGGCGGATAAATTGGGCAATCACCATTGCCTTGACCGCCTGTCCGCCAGATTCGCCACTGACAACAAAATCGTCTGGATTTTGTACATGAATAGCGCACAGTGCGGCATAGACATTGCCGCTTGCTACATCCTTGAGGGTGCGGCTCAAGAGTTCTGCAAATCCTGCTTCGCTCCACGATCCCGTGAGGGGATCCAGCAATTTTTTGCGCTGGTCTCTGGATGATTGGGTGAGTAACGCCTTCTGGTTGTCGGTCAGGGCATTGATGCGCAGCTCAGACTCGACCAAATGCGCCAGGTCGGCCATGCTTTCGAGATCGTCGTCAGAGAAGGTGCGCGGCATTGTGTCCAGTACACATAGCGTACCTACGCGCAGACCCAACGCTATCTCCAGCGGCCAGCCGCAATAAGAACGGATGTGCGGAGGTCCAATTACCAGCGGATTGGCGGCAAAGCGCGGGTCCATCAACATGTCGCGTACCTGAAAAATATCAGGCGTCATGATGGCATGACTACAAAACGAAATGTTGCGCGGAATCTCGGGAATTGCCACCCCTTGCGTAGAGCGACACCATTGCACGTCGTCTTCGATGATAGAAATCAGCACAATTGGCACGTCGAGCAAACGTTGTGCCATGCGGGTAATGCGGTCAAAACGATCTTCGCGCGGCACGTAAGCACACATGGCCGACTGCAATGCGGCTGTGCGCTCTGCCTCGTTGTCGGGAATGGGGGAAATCTGATAATCCACGGATATCTCGTTCTGCTATAAATTCAGGAGCCGATTACACCCGTAATTGTTGGGCTATAGGCATATTTGATGTATAAAAACCTATTTTTTCACCATCAAGCATTCGACGCACCCGATTTTAATGATCAATCGGCGGATTGTGCAGACTTGTCCAGTTTATCCATCCACTCAGCCAACTCACGTTCATTATCATTGCCATGGCTGTACTGCGCATGCATGGCAGCTCGCGCTTCAGGCCGGTGCTGGTTAAGTTTGACTTTGCATTGCATGCTCAGGACACGCAGCTCAAACGCCACAATGCCGCCCATCATCTTGTGCTGATACTGCTCGTCCAGGCCACGCCACTGATCGGCGTATGCCGGGTCATGCTCAGCTATCAGGTGCTTGAGCAGGCGGTCTTTGTCGTCAAATGATTCGACGATTCTGGCTTCAACCGTGCAATTCACCATCAAGTAGTTCCACGTTGGGACGCGTGCCAGATCGGGGTAAACACGTGGCGTCATGTAGGCGTGGGGACCCATAAAAGTGACTACAGCAGTAGGCCGTGCGGCCAAATAGCGCCAATGCGGGTTGGGTTTGGCGCAGTGGCCTAGCAGCAGTGTTTCACCAGTCTCGACCAGCAAATGCAAAGGCAGCGGCGTGACAAAAGGCAAGCCTTTGTCGTCAACTGAGATCAGGCTGGCCAACGGATTGGCGCGAATCAGCGCATGGGCGATAGCGCTGTCTTTGGCGGCGAATTGTGGGGGTAAGTACATGCTGGTTGCGTCGCTAAAAGTACCACGTCCTGGTTTAACTTGATGCGCATATTAATAAGTATTGGCCTACATCACTACGCAAGAGAAATTTTTATGAGTTCCCTGGTCGTGAATTCAGTTTACTTAGAGCCGACGCAAAAACAACCGGTGACAGCCAAGAAAAAAAAATGGGAAGCAATCACTCTGCGGATTGTGGTTTAGCGGAAACATTCAAATCAGACGGGACGGACAAACTTGCTTGTCCATCAAATCGCGTCATCTCAATCGCAGATTGCGTGATGCGCCCGGCTTTAAACTTTGCTTTGACAGATACATTTGCGCAAGTCACATCATCAACCCTAAAGACGTGCTGAAAATGCACAAACCTCGCATCTGCAAAAACGATCTTTGTCTGGACGCTGACACGGTTGAAAAGCGTGATGGGCTTACCAAAGTTAATTTGTTGCTCAACATTGACCATTGAGCAGAGCGCCTGCTGCATCCGCTTTAACAAACCACTGCGCATACCGAAATCAAGTTGCGCAGCTTCTACCAATTGCAGATACTTGTCACTTTTCAGGGTTCGAACGCCAACGTCAAATGGCGTAACCCAAAAAGTACAAGTGCAGCCTGATTGCAAGACGGCTGAATCCCGCTTGAATACCGCGAGCACTAGCGTCAATAAATTACGCCAAAAACCGGACACAACTGCTTTATTCCCACTCAATCGTCGCAGGCGGTTTGCTGCTGACGTCATAAGTCACCCGGTTAATCCCCCGCACTTCATTGATGATGCGGCTCGACACTTTTTTAAGCAGCGCATAAGGCAACTCGGCCCAGTCTGCGGTCATAAAGTCGCTGGTTTGTACGGCGCGTAGTGCCACCACGTAGTCGTAAGTGCGGCCGTCGCCCATGACGCCCACTGACTTGACGGGCAAGAAGACGGTAAAGGCCTGGCTGGTCAGCTGGTACCAAGTCTTACCCGTGGCTGCATCTTTAAAATTGTGCAGCTCTTCAATGAAGATGGCGTCTGCCTGGCGCAGGAGGTCGGCATATTCTTTTTTGACTTCACCCAAAATGCGCACGCCCAGACCAGGGCCGGGGAAGGGGTGGCGGTAGACCATGTCGTGGGGCAGACCTAACGCCACGCCGAGTTCACGCACTTCGTCTTTGAACAATTCACGCAGTGGCTCAAGCAGCTTCAGCCCCAGTTGCTCGGGCAGGCCGCCTACGTTGTGGTGACTTTTAATAACAACGGCTTTTTTGTTCTTACCGCCGCCAGACTCGATGACGTCTGGGTAAATGGTGCCTTGGGCCAGCCATGCAACACTTTTTATTGCTACATTATTCGTAGCTGCGTGTGCCCGTATTGATTGGGCTTGAGCTTTAAATACCTCTACAAATTCACGTCCAATGATCTTGCGCTTGGCTTCTGGCTCGCTCACGCCTTCAAGGTGGCCGAGGAACTGCGCCTCGGCATCTACCCGAATGACTTTGGCGTGCAGTTTGCCAACAAACATGTCCATCACCATGTCGCCTTCGTTCAACCTCAGCAAACCGTGGTCAACGAACACGCAGGTCAGCTGGTCCCCAATCGCGCGGTGAATCAACGCTGCAGCGACTGACGAATCGACCCCGCCTGAGAGGCCCAAAATGACTTCTTCATCGCCGACCTGCTGGCGGATTTTTTCAACCGCTTCTGCAATGTAGTCGCCCATGATCCAGTCTGGGCGGGTGCCGCAAATGTCCAGGACAAAGCGGTTCAAAATCGCCTGGCCCTGGGTGGTGTGGGTCACCTCAGGGTGAAACTGCACCGCGTAAAACTTGCGCACTTCGTCTGCCATGCCAGCAATGGCACAGCTGCTGGTCGACGCCATCAGCTTGAAGCCGGGCGGCAT
>JAYVEE010000246.1:0-3622 GCA_043749005.1 Polaromonas sp.
GTTTCTGCCGCCTTCATGTCTATGCGTGCACGCGCAAACTCCAGCCCGCGCGGACCCACGCGTGGCATCAACCAGCCAACGATGGGGCGCAGCCAGTTCGGCATTTTTCTGAGCGGCAGTCCACCTGCTGCCAGCTCGACGTTTTTTATAAAGCCTTTGACGGCACCCACGCGCTTGCCCGCGCTCCCCGGCGCAGATGTGATGACTTCATTGCCAAGAAGTTCGAGAAGGTCTTCACCGCGCTGGTTGCGTACCAGCAGCCATTGCTCGCCTTCGCCGCCCATGTAGCCCACCGTGATGTCGCTCAGCACATTGGTGTAGTCCACGCATGTCCGGCAGGTCAGCGGAAAAAAGTCACTCGGCAATTTTGAAAGCGGCAATTGTAAAAATGGAATCGCCTTTATGCGGCCATCCTTGTAGCGAAGTTCCACGTGGTAGTCGGCCCTGAATTCGAGGTAAGTAACGTCGTCTGGATCTTCGCCTTGATCTTCACCCAGCAGTGCCAGAAACTCATGAAAGCGCTCTGTGGTGGTGTTGTCTGAACACGGCGTGCCAATCACGTACAACTGCTCCAGCCCCAGTTCGCGTTTCAATTCATCTTCAATCGCCCGCAGTGCATACACCTGACACGGTATGCCAATCACTGCCAGGCGCTTGTAGCCCATGGCTAAAGCAGGTTCAAGCAGGCCCAAGAGCGGCGCGTAACCCATGCGCATGCCCCGGCACTCGGCCATGCCTATAGCCCGCGTCACGATGACAGGCCTGGGCCGCCACTTGTCACTGGGGTCTGGCGCCATCGTCAGCACGGCATCCACAGCGCCAGTTTCAAGCAGCCGTTCAGCCAGCCGCGTGGTGATGCCTGTCCACTGTGCGCCGGGGATTGGCGTGGCCAGCCGGGCGCGCAGCATGCGTTTGTGCGGGCCAAAAAATAGCTCGTCGGGTTTTTTAATATCGCGTTGGCGGCCATGCACATCAGTTTCAAGCCGTGCATAGTCGGGTTTGATGAATTGGCATGCCTGCCCACACCGCTTGGGGTCACTACTGCGCGACAGCCCGCAATCGGTACACAAGCCGCGTACCGGGCCACCCGTCATGGTGGGGGTGACGATTCCAGAAGCAGTTGACAACTTGAGAAAGTGAATTGGAGCGTGGTCTGCATTCAGAGGCATGTCAGCACTTTACCTTTCGGCGTAACGAAAGCCAGAAGATGGCGTTGTTTCTTTAACGCATTAGCTAATCGCAATGGTCAGCTCGGTATTCAATAATTTACCCAAACCCCTCACACTCGCTACACCGCTGTTCGCCACTCGAGTTAGACCGCGTATCCAAAATTTAGTTGAAACTTCAGCAAAACAAAGCAATGTCATGCGCCAAGCATCATGCATGCGGTAGCAGCCGCTACGCGGTAGATGGTCGACGCGCCACCATGTCAATTTCAATTAGCGCACCTTTAGCCAGGCCGCTGACGCCCACACAGGTACGTGCTGGCCGCTGGCCGGGTACAAAATAGGTTGCGTAAATCGTGTTCATTGCGTCGTAATCGCTGTCAAAGTGCAAAAGATAGACGCGCACTTGCACCACCTGCGCAAGACCAAGCCCCACACCGCCAAGCACTTTTTGCAGGTTGTGCATCACCTGATGCGTTTGAGCCGCTATCCCTTGCGGATAAGACTCGTCGATTGACGTTCCGACAAAAGGCATCTGCCCGGTTAAAAAGACCCAGCCATCGGCTTCAACCGCATGGCTGAAGGGGGCAACCGGATCCGGTGCGCCAGCAATTAAATGATGTTGCAGTGTCATGATTGTGGGGTCATCAGTTGGAATTGCTAAAGTTGATTCAGGAGCCATTAGGTGCTGACGATTCGCCTGCAGCTTCAAGCCCGCTGGTAATGTGGGCACACATTGCAGCCTGCGCAGAGCTGGGATTACGCTTGTTTAGAGCCGACATGATCGCAGCATGTTCGACCAATGACTGCTCAATACGCCCGGTTTTAAGCAGTGACTGCGCCCGGTTCAGCTTCATCACCTTGCGCAAGTCGGCCACCATCTGTTCGCGCCATTTGTTGTCAGCGATTTGAAGCAGCCTGATGTGAAAAGCCTCGTTGATCGAAAGAAATTTAATGTAATCTTTGCGATCTTTAACCGATTTTTCCAGTTGCTGGTGCAGCTCTTCCAGCTCTTGCAACTGCTTGTCAGTCGCAGTTCTAGCGACTGCGCCCGCCGCATCAGCTTCCAGGACGGCCATTAAATGAAATACATCGCGCAGGTCTTTTTCGTTGACCTCGGTTACATACGCGCCGCGCCGCATCTTCATGGTCACCAGGCCCTCGGCGGCCAGCACTTTAATGGCTTCGCGCAGAGGCGTGCGGCTGATGCCGTACTCAGCAGACAGTTTCATCTCGTCTATCCAGGCGCCCGGCTCCATGTCGTTGGGCTGTGCGGCAAAAATGCGCTGGCGGAGCAACTCGGCAACTTCTTCGTACAAAGGCTGTGTTGGGCGGGGCTTGAGTCTGGCGTGAGCCACAAGAGCATTCATAATTCGCCAAAGTTTACATCAAACTGTATTTTGAATTCATAATTACAAGGCCTTTTTTAGATAGAATTTAAACCATGACTGATTTATCAAAGCCCTCGGCAACCCCACCTGCAGACTTCAAACCCGCAATATTGGCCGACTGGCAAAAAGCCGCAGCCAAGTCAGCTCCTGGGGGTGATGTAGATGCTTTGAGTTGGCACACGCCAGACGGTATCACCGTCAAACCGCTGTACACGGCGGATGACGTCAAGGACTTGCCCTTCACCAACACACTGCCAGGATTTGAGCCGTTCATTCGCGGCCCGCAGGCCACCATGTACGCCGTTCGGCCCTGGACGATTCGGCAGTACGCCGGGTTTTCAACGGCTGAAGAATCAAATGCCTTTTACCGCAAGGCTTTGGCCGCTGGCGGGCAGGGCGTGTCTGTTGCGTTCGATCTGGCCACGCACCGGGGCTATGACAGCGATCACCCGCGCGTGACAGGTGACGTGGGTAAGGCGGGCGTGGCGATTGATTCGGTGGAGGACATGAAGACTTTGTTCAACCAGATCCCGCTGGACAAAGTCAGCGTCAGCATGACCATGAATGGCGCAGTGCTGCCGGTATTGGCAGGCTATATCGTCGCGGCTGAAGAGCAGGGTGTGGCCCAAAGTGACCTGAGCGGAACCATTCAAAACGACATCCTCAAAGAATTCATGGTGCGCAACACCTACATCTACCCGCCCGTGCCCAGCATTCGCATCATTGGAGACATCATTGAATACACGGCCAAATACATGCCCAAGTTCAACTCGATTTCGATTTCGGGATACCACATGCAGGAAGCCGGGGCCAACCAGGCGCTTGAACTGGCATTTACGCTGGCCGACGGTAAAGAGTATGTGAAAACGGCCATCGGCAAGGGGCTTGATGTGGATGGGTTTGCGGGACGCCTGAGTTTTTTCTGGGCGATTGGCATGAACTTTTATCTGGAAATTGCCAAAATGCGCGCGGCCCGGCTGCTGTGGTGCCGCATCATGAAGGGCTTTGATGCCAAGTCACCCAAGTCGCTCATGCTGCGCACCCATTGCCAGACCAGCGGTTGGA
>JAYVEE010000247.1:0-11567 GCA_043749005.1 Polaromonas sp.
GAGATGTATTGCTTGACATCAAGTACATATCCCTCAATACGTGGTATCCCACGTCCGCTTTGCCGGCGGACCGTAGCGTTTGTGCAAGCTCGCTCGGAGTGGTTTGCGCACGCACAAGGGCCATTTCATATTGGCCATTTCACAACACATTTATACGTCAGCGGTTGTCGGGCATCACAACAATAATCAAGTGGAGGAGCATGATGAACGCTAGGAGGCTGATGAAGGAGGCAAGCTCAACGTCAACCAGCGCGGTGATGGGCTTCTTGAGCGCAATGTTCAGACCGGCGTCGAGAGCCGCGCGCTGCGTGGCAAGCACCGAGATTGTGGGCGCCGCCATTCCCCACGCCGTGGCCGAGGTGAAGGCGGCCAGGATAGCGCACGATGTCCGCGCCATCCGCCAGAACTGATAGTAACCATGTTCCAAGGCATCTGCGTGCCGAGAAAAGGCTGCAACCACTGCACACATCATAAAAGTCAGGAACGACGCCGCCACGGACACGGTGTTCAAGATGTTGACCGAGCGAATGGTGTCCTTAATGCCCAGGGCACCAACCGAAGACCCAGCGGCTTCAAACCCCACAACAACCTGAAATAGCAGCAGGCCAAGAGCGCAGATGGCGATGCCGGCCTCAAAGCCCACAAGCGTCTTGAAAGAGCGCGACAGCGGGGGTGGTGGGTCAATTTTGGTCGGAGCCTCCGAAGCGACGCTATACGCGTGGAAAATGGAGATCTCAAGTGCGCACATTATTGCGGCCGTGATGCATAGCGCGTTCACTGGCGCCGCGGACTGCGGGGCGGCGGCAACGCGACCAAACACCGACGCGTTGTTGTCTGTTGCGCCCACCAGGATTGCGGACAAATACGCTGACGCAACTGAGCTCACCACCCCAAGCATTGTCAGGAGCTTTGATCGGGAAAACCACGTCATGGCTTGGATGACACGCAGCGCAAAGCTGGTTGCAACCAACCCCAGGATGATGGCAAGTACATGTGAGGGGTATGCAAGCCTGTGCTTGTTAACAAGCGTGGACAGTTCCACAAGGAGGGCAATGTCAATGCATGGGACAACAAGGGCCACCGCGCGGGATGCAACTGACATTTTTTACGTTCTCTTTCTCCTTTGCGCAATTGACTCCTAAATACCGAGCCATATAAAGCCGCGTTCACCAAGAATCTTGTTATGGCAAGACATAAGTCAAAACACCACCGGCGACGTCGGCGCATTGCGCTGTGTTTGTGTTTGATTTTAGCGGCAATCATTGCTGTTGTGGTGTGGCTCGTTCTCCCAACTTCGTCTTCCTCTGGATCACCAGCGCCTGTGGGTGTGCCTGTTTCCCAACTTGACGCAGCACTCCCATCCACACCCCCTTCTCCGCCTTCACCCGCCAACACTGTTCCGCCACCCTCACCTGTTGTCAGCGTAGTTTCAAGCCCACCACCTAGTATTTTGACAGGCCCGCCTCCTTCCGTTGCAAGCCCTCCGCCTCCTTCCGTTGCAAGCCCTCCGCCTCCTGATGTTGCGAGCCCACCTCCTTTGGTTGCACCAGTAATTTCTCCTGTGTTGAGCTCTTCCCAGCTTGCCTGGGGCTTTGATGGACACCTTGCCGAAAGTTATGCAGGCTTGTACCCACTTTTTATCAATAGTGATGTGTCCTACACAACCGGCCCGTTTCAGGGCACTTCTGCGGCGGTGTTCCATACCCCACTCCTTTCCATATATGGAGGCTACTACAGTCCTGCCTATTGGATCCAATACGCTTTACCATCCGACGTGCCGCTTGTTGCACTCCAGAGCCAGGGGGGTACTCAATATGGAATCCAAAATGTGAATATTGCACAAAACATGTTCAACACGTTTGGGAGCAACGCATTCTCTTTTGCGGCTTGGGTGAATGTCAACGGGAGCACATACCCAGACCAGGGGGCAATCTCCTTGCAACACAAGCTGAACGACTATCCCGACGTAAACTTTCAGTACAATGGTATCATTGGATTCAACGGGTCTAGTTCGGGGTTGCACGCCCCGGCAAACACGTGGTATCTCACGTCTGCCACGTTCACAGCGGCTGAAGTTACGGTGTATTTCAATGGTGTTGCCACCGGTACCTTTCCGTTTACCGAGACGCGCATTGCGGCGATACGGTTCGGCGCCGCGGACACAGGGTTCAACGGAGCCATTGCGCTGGCGCAGATGTGGCCGGTCGCTCTGTCAGCCAACCAGCACGCAAGCCTTGCAGCTGCGCAGGCGCCATTTCCGCAAGCTCCTCCGGCTGGAGCACCCCCACCGCCTGCAACACCCCTCCTCGTGAATGGGTTTATTCAGCTTGCTAACACCAACCCACCTGCGGTGAAAATCACGCTCACCGGGCCGTATGAGGTGGTCATCCCATACGACGGATACTGCACAACCGAGTATGCAGAGCAAGATGCGCCAGGCTCGGCGTGGCGTGCGACTGACGGTACCATCATCCTGAATCTGGGGAACGAGCAGGGCAACTACCGTATGATCAGGACACCGCAGGCTGGCCCGATCCTCATGAGCCAGTTTGTTCGCGACTGCAGTCGACCGCCTTTTGTTGGAACAAACACCCTTCCCACCAACTTGGACAAGAGCGGACCGTACAACAGCTTGTTTCCAGCACTGTTCGCGTCTCCGTGGGACGCGCCTGGGTGTTCGCACTATTACCTGAACGCAACGTATTTCGGAAACTATTCGCCAAACATGTTTATGAGCGCAACATGGGCAATGCCTGACGTGATTAGCGCAACCTCTGGTACGGTATATGGGTTTGGCCAGAACGACATTTGCGGGGGAGGGCACAGTAGCGGACCCTACGGCAGCGCGGCGGGCCTCATTTCTACGGACGGCGGAACTTCGTACTCGTACGTGACCGGACCTGACCCCGCGCCCGGTGTTTTTGTCGGTCCAACGCAGAGCGACACCTACAACTTGGCGTCAAGTGTGGTGCAATATCCTAACGATCCTAACACGTGGTACATAATGGCAGGCACATATAACCTGAACTGCGTGTGGAAAAGCACAAACATTGCGGACACGTCAGCTTGGAGGGGGTGGAATGGTTCGGACTGGTCTGTCAAAGTAATTGACCCCTTCACAAACACGGGGCCGGCGCCGCAGGAATGCGTGCCGCCCGCAAACTTTGGGCAAGCCATCAAGTGGAGCACCGTGTGTTCGTGCTGGATATCCATTGGTTCAAACTACTATGGGTTTTCGTATAGCACATCAACAAATCTAACAACGTGGTCAAACCAAGAGTACCTCACATCTCAGTACAATCCTGCAAACCCTGTCGCGGCCACATACAACTACCTGACGCTGATTGACCTGGACAACGCCAACGCGGATATGAACTATGTGCAGACATCAAGCACGCCACACCTCTTTGTACGCTACACCAACCCGGTGTCGCAGTTTCAGACGGTGAGGTTTCCTTTGCTTGTAGAGCGCAGATAAAATTGTATTACAAGGAGAAGATTAGCCGGATTCACCCAAATCCTCACCGCTGTTCCAACTGTCGTTTCCTGCAAACGCCGCAAGTCCACAAAAACACACTGCAATGCGCAAAGCCGCTTCAGCAACCGATACGCGTGAGCCAGTGTTTCGCAGTTCACGGTCCACATGCAAGCTGTGCGCAAGACCGTACACAGGTAAGAAGGGCTGCATATAACCTGATGGCCAACGTAAAAACAATACGCCGCAATCCACTCAACACCGGTGGTTTCCGTGGGTGTCTCTGCCCAAGTGTGGGCGGACGTCCAAGTAGCTCTTGAAACCGCTGGCTCCGTGGGCGGCATGTGATTCCACGCGTTTAGACCACCGAATATACACTCGTGGGAGCCAAAATAAATGAGAGTGTTCACAATAGCCCATCCAGGGCGGTCTGCCGTAAGGTTGCTCGGCATGCCATACAGCGCACCAGCAACCAAAGAGTTGCTAAATAAACCTGGGTTCATGGCAATCACAACCGGCGCGGCGCACGCGAAGACCTCAGCGAAGTTTATGACTGCACCGGGTGAAAATGTCGAAACCAGTTCTGGAGGGGTATTCACATCACCGTTGGTCGGAGGCTGCAGGTGCATCCTGACCGCATCGAAGACACGGCCAGCTCGCGTTGAGACCCACGCCGCGTAACGGTCTGGCGGACCCACAAAACAGTGGTGACACAGCGTCCCTGTCTGAGTCATCAGGACCACCAGCGAGCAGGCGCGGCCGCAGGAGGCGCATGTGGCTTTCGCGTCGCCGCGAGGGTGTCCAGCGGCGTCTGGGAAGGAGCGGAGGATGGGAAGTATCTCCTCGCGGAGACTCTGGAAGGGGGTCCGCAACGCCTCGCGTAGCAGTTCCGCCGTCCGAGCGTCTGCGCGAGGTCTCCGCGGCCACCGCGTGCCCGGCGTGTCAGGCGCGTCGTCTTCGAGCAGGTGGACGGCTTTGACAGAAGGTACGGTTGATGCGCGTTTGGGGCAAAAGACGTTCCCAACCTCCACATAGACAAAGAGCGCCGCCTCTACGCTCGAACACAGCACGTCCGCCAAACACATGTCGGAGCCGACCAGCAAGTGCGTGCGGAGGGGCGCGCTCGAGCCGTCGACGGAGGAGAGCCGCATAAAAACGCCGGCGGCTGGACTGCTGCGCACCCAAAAGCTTTTACCTTCGGCTTATGCAACGCGCACGCGTTCTCTGCACACCCGAAGGCGATGTGGCGCGTGTGCTCGTGGCGGGAGAGGAGGTGCAGTTCGACAAAGAGGTGCTGACTCAACATGCGGTGCCCGCAAAAGTCATGTGCCGCCTCAGCACCCCCGACACCCGCCCGTCGCCGCCCATCGCCGCCGCGCTCGAGCCGTACTACCCCAACTGCCTGGCCATAGTTATACTGCCGAACGCGCGCCTTGATGCGGGCTGCGCTCTCCCGACGGGCGTCGCGTACGTCCTGCCGTCCGCCGAGAAGCCGGTACCTCGCGATTTTTTTCCTTTTCCAACAGAATACGCGACCGGCCTGAGCATGGTGGAGATTGAACCGAGGCTCACGGCGGACGGGATGCAGCTCTCCATGGACTTCCTGAACACACCGCAGTTCCTGGAAAAACTGCAGTCCCTCCGGGAACGTTTGCGTCGGCCGGCGCGCGTAGAACTCCAACCAGGCGTTGTGCAGGCGGATGCGCTCCGTGACCTCTCGCGCTTTGCGACCCCCGCGTTTGCCGCGGATGCGCTCATGCACCCCTACCGCCCGGATTGGCAAAATATATGGGAACCGAATCTTGGTCCAAAAGACTACGTGGCCTTGGCGGTCAGCGACTGGACAAAGGTTTCGGAGCAGACAAAAGCCGCGGAAGGCCATGTTTCAGGCCAACTCCATTTTTATGTGATTGTCAAGTTCAGCCTACAACCCGAGGTTGTGGATCAGGTGGTGATGACACGATTCGAGAACCCCGGGGAACGCACGCTGGGCGAGCTTGCCGCGCACCCTCTTTTCAAGCGGGCGCTCGACGTCAGCGAAGGCTCTCGCGAGCTCCTGGCGAAAGCATCCTTGGCGCACCTCGGACTGGCGCCAAAACAGTTTGGACCGCAGCACGCGCCTCACTTCACGCACACCACGTGGAACGTGCTGGATTCCCTGCGTGTTGTTGTAGGCTCCTCCAAAGGCAAAAAAGAAGAAGGCGTCATGTTTTACGCGGGATGCGCACCTTCGCACCGTGCCGAAAGAGGCGCGCTTGTTGAGAGGGGTCAAGAGCGTGAGGATGATGTCCTGTGGCTTCACGGGCCCTTCAAGGCTGGCGTCACCGGAGGGACTGGATGGAAGATGCCACCAACATGCAACGCAATACCGAGCGACGGGGTTAAGTGGACAAAAAGTTTGTTTGAAGGGCTCGAGACAAGCGGGTGGGCACGTGAGTCGGGGTACGCGCGGCTCCAACACGTGCATATCATTTGATTGTTTTTGATTTGGTCATCTCAGCCTTGTATGCCAACCATTTTGCGTTTGCGTAATCAAGCGCCAGTTTCTTTAGCTCGTTTTCTTTTTTGACAAGCAAGGCTTCGAAACCCTCGATCTCGCGTTCTTGGAAGAGTCGCGCAAAGCACAGCTCCGGGAACACATCTTGTTTTGTCTGTTTTATTATGCACCCAAGAGCAACAACGTCTTCAATGGCATTCTGCATGTGAAGACGCGCTATTTCCATTGTAATCACGCAAACGTTAAAAGAAAGTTTTGCACAGATTTTTTAAATGTGACAGAAGGAGATGCGTCAAAATTTTACATAGAACACAGCTGAGCTAACGCCGGCCAAGATTCATCGTCGCCGGGTAAAAAGAGCAGAGGGGCGGTGGCGCGCGTTTCCATTTCGTCAATCCCCCATGCCCCCTGCACCCCCGGACACCATGCCACCCCTGCACGTTCCAAAGCCTCCAAACAACATGCGGCAGCCACAAGAGACGGTGCGATTCCAAGGACGCTCACATGCGCGTTGGCCACCAAAGCAAAAAAGCGCGTGACCGCAGCCAAGTGTGTGGGTAGTCCGGCTTCGTAGAAACTGGAAAAGAAAACAACACCGGGGGCCAACAAGTTGTAGTTGATTGTGCTCAGGATCACGCGTTCCATGTCCTTCATTTGCCCAGGACGGCACGTGGAGGCTCGTGACACGGCATCACATATATCCTCAAAACAATGTTGTGTCACCTCCTCCAACTTCACCGCAATAGCCAAGCATGTCATCACAACCACCGTGACATCTTTTTTCTTTGTGGGCACCACGGCAAAGAAGCGGTGCACGTAACCAATTGCCATCCCGAGCGTTGTTGTACTGATCCGAAGTTGCACGCAAACGCGCGCACAAAGTTCGATGCATGTGTGCAGGTAGGCCTCATTAAATGTTGTTTGCATCTCCCCAAAGGCAAGAGCACTCGGCAGGTGAGTAACTTCACGCGCCCGTGCAAGCGCAAAAGCAGGACTCGGATCAGTAGTACATGGCTGCAACGGAGCAACTACAATGGGTTCAACAAACTTTTTTGATTCACATGCTTTTCGCTTCATTCTTGGAAAGCAAGATGTGTAACTGGTTTTGCAGCGAACCAACACAAAACTCCAAGTAAGATATGCGAAACTCCAGAGACCCAGGGGATGGGTATGTAGTTCCCACAACATTCGAAAATGTAGGTTGACGATTTTGAAGTGACGTAGTTTTGTTGATCGGCACTGGTTCAACGCTGGTACCAAGAGATGCACGCGCCAGCACACGGACCGGGGGGCCGGTGATCTTTTCGAGCGCCTTGCGCAAGGCTTCCGGCGGCTCCGTACCGTCCCGAACGCTCTTGTTGACGTCCACAAAAAACTCGAGGGCTTTTGCAGCCTTTGGCGGGCTACCACACACCACAAAGCGGGTGTGATCCTTGTCCACGTAGACGAATGATTTTACGTTCAGAATGTTGTTAATAGAAGAAACGTAGCCCGACGAGAAAAACGGGACACCACAGGCAGGACGCGTGGCGGTGCACACCCACGAGGTGTTGGGAATGCAGGCCGTGATGTGCTTGAGCCGCGCGTTGTTCAGCTCCGTGACAATGTCGATTGTTGCCTCCACGGCTTCCGGGTGTTTTGCGCCACATTCGATGGCGTTGTAGACCAAGCGACTGACGCAAATGCTGTACTCATCCTTGGGACTAAACAGACTCCGGATCCAGGCCACGTGTGAGACCACTTTGTGGTACACGTGCACTTCAGCCGCCTGGTTGTAGGGAAGCGTCACGCACGCGTGGTGTCGCGAGCCGCCAGCAGAGACGCGTCTGGTCACAACAAGTGTATTGCATTCCACGTGTTTTTGCATTGTGTGTGATCAGTCGAATTGCGAAAGCACGAATTTATGGGCAGGTGCGGGTGCGGGTGGCGCGGAGTTGTCCGATCCCGACGCCTCGACCGCATCCGCCTTGCGCTTCTTCTTGTTCGGCTTGTCCGCCGCGGGCATCTTCACCTTAATAGGTTCCTTGCCCTGCGCAGCCAGCACCTTGTTGCGCTCAACCGCCAGCTCGTAGCGGGCCATCTTGTACTTGTGCTGATCAGCCGCCTCCCATGCCACCTTAAGCGCGTTCTGGCGCTCCGTCTTGTCCACAAGCTCGGCGCAGACGGCCGTCTCGTTTTCCTTTGCAAAGAGCGTGTACGCGGACGGGAGCGTCTCCTTCTTCTCGGCAGCTTCCGAAGGCGGCAGGAGCGCCTTCATCTTGTTCTTCTCCTCCTCGCTCAGGGCGCGCCAGCGGCGGCCTAACTCGGCCATGACCTCAGCGGGTTTGATGCCCTCCGCCACCAGGGTTGGGCGCGTCTGCTTAACGTACACCGCATACACGTTGGCGGGTCGCTTCGCCTTGTTTGAATCCTTCTCCAGCTCCTCAAGCATGGTGTCGTCCATCTTTTGGGGTGGAGAAGTGAAGAAGATCTTGCTCTTTGCATTGCAGTACAGCACGTCTTTGTTACGCGCCAGGACCGTCCAGCCGCTGGGAAGCTTGATTTTGGTGGGCGCCTTGGTTGTGGGCACCTGATCCTCCTCCTCCTCCTCCGCGGCCTCCTCGATCAACGGGTAGTCGCTTGCCGGTGGCAAGAAGTTGTCGGGCGCGCGCCCCTTGACACGGTCCTTGTACGCCTTCTTCACGTTGTCGGGAAGAGCCTCCCAAATCTTGTTGGTCTTGTCATAGAGCGCCTGGCGAACCGATCCTTTCGGCATTGTTGTCATGATGTACTCATTGTTGAGGTCAAAGAACAGCTGACGCGGGTTGGATGCGTCTGTCATGGTTGGTAGTAAAATAAGATGAAGTAAAAGAATGTAGTAAAATATTAAGAAGCAAAAAAAGTGGTATTTTTTGGAAGGTGCGACCGAGCAGTACTTAGTGTGGCTCGTGCATTACTGGCACCACTCCATTTTTTTAACTTATCTTCCTTTTACATCACACACACACACACACACACCAATGTCTGCCATTGATATTGCCACGGTTGCTGCTCCGAACGTGCCCGAGGTTGGGAACGCGCCTAAGGTTGAGAAGGCGCCAAAGGCCGAGAAGGCGCCTAAGACCGAGAAGACGCTGAAGGTGCTTCCCGACGGCACCAAGATCGTCAAGGTGAAGCCGCGCGCCAAGAATGGTGCAAAGGCGCTCCGCGAGATGCGGTTCGAGCAGAAATCCGCTCACCAGAAGGCGGTGTTTCCTCGGGCGTCTTTCAAGGCGCTTGTCTACGAAATTGCCAAGGAGGCAACAGACAATGCACCAAGCGCCACCAAGATCACTGGCGTCCGCATGAAGCGATCCGCGGTGGATGCTCTGCAGGAGGCGCGTCTGGGGGTGCTCTGATTGCGTTGCTTACCTTGGATTGCAGGCTGCCGAGATGCACCTGATCGAGCTGTTTCTTGTGAGCAACAACATTGGCATCGAGGTTGGGAAGCGCAAGACGCTCATGCGCACCGAGTTCAAGCTGGCCAACATTGCAATGCACCGCCCGGAGGCCTACGCCGCCAATGGTGCTATGTCGACGAGCTCTCGTCTCATTAATTTTGACACCACCAAGTGATTTATTGGATATTTATACAATGCTATTTGGCATGTCAATGAGCGTTGCCAGCACAAACAATTTCCTAACTTTTATTGTCCGATCAGACCGAGGGGAGACCAATGACGCCAATTGGCATCGACTAGCACGTATCGTAAATAACAGACACGCGCGATTTCGTCAAGTCAGCGTTGAATATCGTGATGAGAACATGGTTCTCAGGCGTGTTACTGGCGAATGTGTACGAAACAATTTACAAAACAGTTTTGTATCCGTTTCATATCCTCACGCCCCAAACTTCTGCCAAATGCTTTTTTTGGTGAACCAAGGTGGATTCCATACCCATGAGGTTGTTTGGCGGGAATCGGTTTGGTACGTATACACAGGACACGGTAATGAGGGCCACACAGTATTGAAATTAAAAATTTCTGTAGGTGTATAAACTTATTGAAACGCCTTTTTTGCCCCCAACCCGGGCAACACAACCGCCTCAATAACGAACAGTTGAATCAACTCGTGCAGCCCGTACACCGCAAACCCCGTAACGGCCGCAAGGAAATGCCCGCCCATGTAGACATACCATTTTTTTAACCCTTGTGGGCAGTGGCCAACACCAATGTTCGGACCCAGGTACAGCGCCGGGTTGCCAGCACCGCCAGTGAAGACACCAGCAACCTGGGCGGCAACGTATAGGGCAAGGCCAATGGCAATGGGAGCGGTGGACCCATAACGCGCGGCACCACGGGCATCCACTGCTGTTGAAAGCACGGTCAGCACAAGTGTCACGGCAACAAAAAACTCCCAGCCGAACGCTTTTAGGTCCGGAACAAGGTTGGTGGTGAAGCACGCGCGGCGCGCAAGCTCATCGCTGTTCAGCAGGTTCTTCATGATTGCATAGCCAGCAATTGCGCCGGAGAATTGCGCCCCTGTCTCAACTAGCCAGAGCACAGTGTTGAACCACGTGACATTGGACAAGTACACAGCCAGCGAGACCGCAGGATTGCATTTGGATTGTGTCATATAAATAAGCACAGTGAGCACCAGACCGTACTCCAGCGCGCCGCTGTCCTGTGACAGAGCCGCTCCAGATCCCCCAAGGAGTGCAAACAGCGTGGTTGCAACAAACTCGGTGGCTCCAGCCACGAGCCATTGTGACACCGGCTTGTTGCCAAAATTTACTGGACCCAGGGACTGGACAAATTTTACTGGACCCAATATTTTAGGCATTCCACTTTCCTTTGTCTCGAAAGCGTGCACTTTTATACGCCGTGAATGATGGCGTATCCCTGGCATGGCACACAACTTCCCGGATGTGTGGTTCGCGCCCTGAACGCATGCGTCCTGGAGGGGCTCATTGCCCCGGATGATGTGCCACCGCTGGCCGACCTGGAGCGCCCTGCAGCTAGGCGCCTACTGCGATTGCTGTACACCATGCCCTTGGATACACCATCTGTTACGCTTGCCGTGCGGTCGCTAGCGCAACCAGATGCGGTGACAAGAACCATCCTATTATAAAAGGGAGAGCAGCAATAATTTTGAAAAGGAACATGAATACAAAAGTGTTGGTTTTTTCAGCCTTTGTATCAGCGACACTTGCGTCCCGGCACCCTTTTTTCCTTGCGTATCCATTTGGGTTTACCAACTCCAGCAATTGCACGGGGTCTAACTCTATTGTTGGATCCAACTGCACCAACTCCAGCTTCTTGCACTACAACGTTTCATCGCCCCCGTCTATCCAAAATGCGTCCTTTCCTCCATCGCATAATGAGCCGCCACAGCATTATGAGCCGCCACAGCATTATGATCCGCCCCCCAGCGTTGTCACGCCTCCCGCACACCTAATTTCTCCTCCTCCACCTTTGTTTAGCCAAAGCCCACCAGACTGGCAATACGTTGGCGTTTTCCTGGACTACACCAACAACGTCAGGGTGATGAAGCTTTCTCCAAACCAGGGTGCATACGGCGCAACTTTCTATCCCGGTTCCAAGCGCTTGCTTCCCGTCTCTACAACGGTGGTTGACT
>JAYVEE010000248.1:0-3597 GCA_043749005.1 Polaromonas sp.
ATTTTTTGATCTAACGCTGCCAGTTCGAACACACACAAAAGAAATACGATGAAAACTCCTATAAATTTAGTTACGCTTGTTTCGACCGTCTTGTTGACGTTGTCCTTGCAGTTCGGCGCTTCTCTTGCATCGGCTCAAACCGCAGTCCCGGTAGCCGAGAACACCAAGCCACCATTGCAGATCTCAACGCAGACTGGACTGAAAGTCGTTATACAGGTCAATTATTCAGACACTGTCCCCAACGGAGTTGGTAAACAGGTGCTGGCAGCGAAGAACTTGTTCGATCAGTACGCAGCGCTCGGAATGCAACCGGGCAAGGACTACGACATCGTCATGGTCTTCAGAGCTGACGGCGCACAGTTTTTACTCACTGATTCCGCTTACGATCAAAAGGTCAAAGCACCGCATCCGAGCGGCAACCCCAACAAAGCTTTGCTCGACGAGCTGACCAGGAATGGCGTGAAGATGTATGAGTGTGGCGTTGCCATGCGACTAAAAGGTTACTCGACTCAAGACTTGTTGCCGTATGCCCGTGTGGTGGTTTCCGGGATAGGCGCCATGATTGACTTCGAGAAATCTGGATACTTGTCAATTACACCGTGACAGGCCTTCTCCTTGGGATTCTTGTAGGCGCAATTTTGGGACTGACGGGCGCCGGTGGCGGTATTCTCGCGGTACCAGCACTCGTTGTCGGATTAGGATGGCCAGTGCAACAGGCGGCCCCCGTTGCACTGATCGCTGTTGCCGCTGGCGCCGCATTGGGAGCTGTCGAAGGCCTTCGCAAGAAACTTGTGCGTTACCGGGCTGCACTGCTGATGGCCGCGGCGGGCATTCCAGTCACTGGACTTGGGGTCCTGGTCGCGCACCTGTTATCACAACGTGTATTGTTAGCTCTTTTTGCGTGCGTGATGCTGTTCGTGGCAACACGGCTATTCCTTCAGGCGCAGCACTGGCTCAGCGAGCCCGAGAACGGCCGGTTGGGCCACATCGATCCGTCGACCGGCCGTTTTAACTGGAACTGGCTTACTGCGGCACTACTCGCGGGCATCGGGGCACTGACCGGGTTCATGACTGGACTTTTGGGAGTGGGAGGAGGTTTTGTCATCGTTCCTTTGCTGCGTCGGTTCACAGATGTATCGATGCACGGCATCGTTGCGACTTCGTTGTTGGTCATTACGCTGGTCGGTGTTGGCGGCGTTGCAACGACCATACTTCGCGGGACAGTAATCCCGCTGGAACTTACGGTTTATTTCTCGCTGGCCACCGCGTGCGGCATGATGCTTGGCCGACTGGCATCCAGTCATCTTTCTGCTCGGTATGTACAAATCGGCTTTTCGATAGTGCTCGTTGTGGTCGCTGCTGGGCTGCTTGTGAAAGCCTTTTATACCGGTTAAATTGCGAACTCTTAGCGCAACTTCAGCATTTGAACCCATCGTGTCGCCCGCGATCGGATTGAGTACATTCGGACGTGGTGCGTTAATGCAGACAAAGACATCAAAGCCTTCGTGCCTTTGAAGTTTGATATGGGCGAAGCCTTCCAGTTCGACTGGAGCGGAGAGGCTCTGGTGGTGGGCGGTATTTGTCGGCGCATGCAGGCGTCGCGCATGAAGCGATGTGAATGCCGGGCCTTCTGGCTGGTGGCCTACCCAAGTCAGGGGCAGGCCAATTCTTTGGCCAGCTAAATGAGATTTCTGCCAGCAGTAACCAGTTCGACCATTTCCTGGCGGAACTGCGGCGAATAGTGCGGCTTGGAGTTGCGGTTGTAACTCATCTGGACTTCTTCTTGACTTAACGATACGGTGTCCGTCAAATCGGTTCAACTCCATGTACATGTCCATCTCCGAGTCCAGAATTACTCACTTCCTGAAGAGGTCAATGCCGTGGCAGCAGTGCTGAACCGTGATCACTATAAGTTCAAGCAATTGCATTAGGGTGCTCGTAAAAAGCGGATGGAACAGATAAAAAATAGCCGCAGCCTGCAAAAGCTGTGGTTATTGCGCTTGAGTTGCGACGTATTTAGAGCTTCCTGCCGAACTCTAACTTCAACACGATAAACACACCTACAGCTTTTTATGGCATTTTCTCGGAGCTGACTTAATTAGGGATGCACGTAAGCCCACCCCTCCCGTTGGCGGCGCATGATCTGAACCACACCTGCAGGCACAAAGCTGGCACCCGTAATGATGTCTGCTCTGCTCATTTTGAGATTGCGCAAGGTGTTCTCGCAGGCCACTACGGCAATGCCTGATTTCATGGCCTCGCTGACGCGCGAGTTGGCTACGGAGTCAAACTTGATCATGTTGATACCAGGACCAAAGGCGACAATTTCAATGTCCACATTTGCAGCTCCCAGTTCGTCCTGCACATTTTTGGCGTTGTTTAAAGCCATGCTCCATTTGGCCGGATCAGCTTCGCTCATCTGAATCAGCAGATTTTGGCGCTTTGCTGCGGAAGCCAATACAGGTTGTGCGCAACCAGCTACTAAAAATGTAGTGGATAGCAGGCCTAGCAAGGCGGATCGTTTGAGCATTTGGATTTTTCCGTTGTAAATATATAAACTGTCAATTATATTTTTACACGCTTTTGGTTATCGCTCTCAATTTTCGGAAGACGGATTCCAATGTCGTAAAAACTGCTTGGCCAAAGCCGCTTCACCCCTCTCCAATATGAAGTAACGAAATGACTCGGCTGCAGGCGACAGCATTTTGGACAGCGTATGCACGCTGTTCAATTTACGTACCACTGGCGCGTTCGCAACAGGGATGACTTTGAGCAGCTTGTGATCCAGTTCCAGGCACACCAGCGAATGCAGACCAGAATCACGTCAATTGGAAATCGCATTCCTTTAGCAGCCAGCATCCCGTTAGATCCTTTTCAGTCAAAGCACTCAGCATAGACGTGCAAGCTGCTTGACCGCCAATGCGACAGAACCGGATTGCGTGCAGCATCCATCGCGCGTTCGGGGTAGCAGATGTTTTCACCGGCGGATCCTCCTGACATTGACGTAGTGGATTTTTTGGTTCTTCCCGACGCCCTAGGCGCTTGATGGGTAATCCAGCATGATGTGACGACCACCGCTAGTGGCTGCTTTTCACGGCAGCATCGACTCGATGTCCGAAGCCGCGCTGGGATAGGTGAAGGTGGCGTGTTTGATGGCCGAAGTCGTCAAACCATTGCGAATAGCAAATCCGAACAGGTTGATCACTTCACTGGATTCCGGTCCAATTAAGTGCGCCCCAGGATGCGCTCGCTGCCTTCTTCCACAAGCACCTTGTGCCCGTAACACGGCTCATTGATGCTGCGCGCGGTGAACCAGCCAGGTACGCTCTCGTGCTTCACCCGAAAGCGCAATCCCTGAGCGCGCGCCTCGGCTTCCAGCAGCCCGACACGGGCCAGGGGAGGCAGGGTGAAGACAGCGCTCGGAATGCCGGTGTAGTCCACAGTGACACCTTTGTTTTCCAGCAGATTGGCCACCACGGCGTGAGTTTCCAACGCCGCCACTGGGGTGAGCGGCAGGGGGCCGCCCGCCGCGTCACCAGCGGCATACACCGCCGGGTTGGAGGTGCTGCGAAAGGCTTTGTCAAGCGTCAGTCGACC
>JAYVEE010000249.1:0-11462 GCA_043749005.1 Polaromonas sp.
GCCACGCTGGAGCATGAGGTCGTTGTTGAAATTTTTGGCAATATCAAACCTGGCGGCCTGGAGCGTCTGAACCGCGTAGACCACGGCTTTACTTTCAACGGCAAGGTACTCCCGCCTGCCAAAGTCAGCTGGCAAAGCGAAGCGCGTTTGCGTTTTGCCCTCAAAGGCGAGCAACCGGGGCAGATTGCCTATTTTTGTGAAAGTGTCGGGTTGGCGGTCAAAGGCATGAAGCGCCTGCGCATTGGCCGCGTCGCCCTAAGTGGACTGCCTGTCGGGCAGTGGCGGTTCTTGTTGCCGACTGAGCGCTTTTAATTAAATGAAGCAACACCTGGAAATGCCCAGATCAGGCTGCCAGTCATCATGAAGTAACGCAAGAACTTGCCAATCGCCATATAAAAGACGCAGGGCCAGAAAGAAAACTTTAACCACCCCGCCACCGCACACAGCGGGTCGCCTACAACTGGGAGCCATGACAGCAGGCAGGCTTTAGGCCCCAGCTTCTCCAGCCACCGAACGGCCCGGCCGTGATGCGAATCAGGTTTGTATTTATCGACCACCTTGTGCGCGCCGTATCCCATCCACCAGTCCAGTGCGCCGCCCAGTGTGTTGCCCACAGTCGCTGTCAAAATTGCAGGCCAGAACAATTGGGGGTTGAGTTTGACCAGACCGAACACCACCGGCTCAGAACCCAACGGCACCAGTGTTGCTGAAATAAAAGACACGACAAATACTGTGCTTAAGCCGTATTCGGGCAGCGACAAGAGTGCCATCAATTGTTGAATCCAGGCTTGCATGAGTACACGGTATCACATCGTGTTGCTATGCTTTTTGCTTAAATTTTAAGTAGCTACAATCTGCCTTTATTTTCAGCAATCTCCAATACTTCCGCTCATGTTTATCGGCTCTTACGCTCTGGCAAACAACGTGTTTGCCGCGCCCATGGCGGGAGTGACAGACAGGCCCTTTCGCATGCTTTGCAAAAAGCTGGGCGCGGGTTATGCGGTCAGTGAAATGGTCACCTCTCGGCGGGATTTATGGGACACCCTGAAAACATCCCGCCGTGCCAACCACGATGGCGAACCCGAACCGATAGCCGTGCAGATTGCGGGCACTGACGCACAAATGATGGCCGACGCTTCAGCCTACAACATTGATCGGGGTGCGCAAATTATTGATATTAATATGGGTTGCCCTGCCAAAAAAGTGTGCAGCAAGTGGGCAGGCTCAGCACTGATGCAAGACGAAAAATTAGCGCTTGAAATTATTGAAGCGGTGGTTAATTCCTGCGCACCGCGCAACGTGCCTGTCACCCTCAAAATGCGCACAGGCTGGGCAGAGCACCACAAAAATGCGGTAACGATTGCCCGGGCCGCGCAAAGTGCGGGTGTGGCAATGGTCACGGTGCATGGCCGCACCCGTGAGCAGGGCTATAAGGGCTTGGCTGAATACGACACGATTGCCGCTGTGAAAGCCGCATTAACAATTCCTGTGGTGGCCAACGGTGACATCACCAGTGGCCGAAAGGCGCGTGATGTGCTGGCCTATACCGGCGCAGATGCTGTCATGCTGGGCCGGGCGGCGCAGGGCAGGCCGTGGATCTTTCGGGAAGTCGTTCATTTCTTGGCCACTGGTACGCAACTTGCGCCGCCGTTGGTGATGGATGTCAAACGCTTGCTGCTTGACCATTTGCAAGACCACTACGAGCTGTATGGCGAGTTCACGGGGGTGCGCAGTGCGCGCAAGCACATTGGCTGGTATGTGAAATCTTTACCTGGCGGCGACGCATTTTGTAGGCAAATGAACACACTGGTGGACGGTAAAACGCAATTAAGTGCTGTCAGTGATTTTTTTAATGGTTTAAGCAATATCGACGACTGCATGCCAGAAGTGGTCGACCACAAGAACACGGAGGAAGTTTGCGTATGAGCAAAAAGCAGATTGAAGATTGCATACGGCTAAGCCTGGACGGCTACTTTAAAGACCTGCGCGGCACTGAGCCTGACCGTATGTACGACATGATGGTGCGAGTGATTGAGAAGCCGCTGCTTGAAGTGGTGATGGAGCAAGCTGCACAGAACCAGTCACGCGCTGCCGAATGGCTGGGCCTTAACCGCAACACCCTGCGTAAAAAGCTGCTTGAGCACAAGCTCATCAAGTGAATCAAAAAAAGACCACCATGAACGCACTGATTTCCGTCTCCGACAAAACTGGCATCCTCGAGTTTGCGCAGGCGCTGCACGCACTCGGCATCACGCTGCTTTCTACCGGCGGCACTGCCAAGCTCCTGGCAGACGCGAACCTGCCAGTGACTGAGGTGGCTGAGCACACTGGCTTTCCAGAAATGCTTGACGGCCGGGTTAAAACGTTGCACCCCAAAATCCATGGTGGCTTGCTGGCGCGGCGCGATGTGCCTGAGCACATGGCAGCATTGCAGACGCACAACATCGCTACGATTGATCTTCTGGTGGTCAATCTGTACCCGTTTGAGGAGACCGTAGCCATACCCGGCTGCACACTTGAAAACGCCATAGAAAACATCGATATCGGCGGCCCAGCGATGGTGCGCAGCGCTGCTAAAAACTGGCGGGATGTGGGAGTGCTCACAGATGCGTCTCAGTATTCAGGTGTGTTGGCTGAGTTGAAAGCCGACGGTAAATTGACAGATGCTACAAAGTTTGCCTTGTCAGTCGCCGCATTTAACCGCATCAGTCAATACGACGGGGCAATCAGCGACTACCTCAGCAGCATTCAACCTGATGGCAGCCATGCACAATTTCCAGCGCAGACCAATGGCCGCTTTGTCAAGTTGCAAGACCTGCGTTATGGGGAAAACGCGCATCAGCAGGCTGCGCTCTACAGGGACATTTACCCCGCGCCCGGCTCACTTGTCACGGCCCGGCAATTGCAGGGCAAGGAGCTTAGCTACAACAACATCGCTGATGCAGACACCGCATGGGAATGCGTGAAAAGTTTTAGTGAAGCCGCATGTGTGATCGTCAAGCACGCGAACCCATGCGGCGCGGCGGTAGGAAGCGATGCGCTTTCAGCCTACACCAGAGCATTTAAAACCGACCCGACATCAGCCTTTGGTGGAATCATCGCGCTGAACTGTCAATTGGATGCGCACGCTGCGCTACAAATTTCAAAGCAGTTTGTCGAAGTGCTGATGGCGCCCAGCTACACGCCACAGGCGCTTGAGGTGTTCAAAACCAAAGTCAATGTGCGGATTTTGCAGATTGATTTGCCCGCTCAAGGCGCCGGCCGCAATGCAATTGACATCAAGCGCGTCGGCTCCGGCTTGCTCATGCAAACCGCTGATAACCACGAACTCGCGCTGGCGGATTTAAAGGTCGTCAGCAAATTGCAGCCGTCACCGGCACAACTAGTAGACCTTCTCTTTGCCTGGAAAGTGGCCAAATATGTCAAGTCCAACGCTATCGTGTTCTGCAAGGACGGCATGACTATGGGTGTAGGTGCAGGTCAGATGAGCCGCCTGGATTCCGCCCGAATCGCAAGCATCAAGGCCGGCCACGCCAGCTTGTCACTGGCGGGTACCGCAGTCGCCAGCGACGCATTTTTTCCGTTCCGCGATGGCCTGGACGTGGTGGTCGACGCAGGCGCCACCAGCGTGATTCAACCCGGCGGCTCGATGCGCGATCAGGAAGTGATTAACGCAGCCGACGAACGTGGCATTGTGATGGTGTTGTCAGGGGTGCGGCACTTCCGGCATTAAGATGGACTTAATGCTCGCTTTAAGCACAAAAATTGCTTGCATGCCAATATTTGCGGGTGCAAGCAGCTACTAAATATGTAGCAAAGAACGTTTAGTGCTGCGCAAAGAACTGTGCCGCAGCATCCACCGTTGCTTCAATGTCTGCCGCCGTATGCGCAGCGCTGACAAATCCGGCTTCGTACAATGCCGGAGCGTAATACACGCCTTTATCCAGCATCGCGTGAAAAAACCTATTGAATGACGGGCTGTCCGTCGTCATGACCGTTGCGTAGTTTTGCGGCAACTTGTCAAACAGGAAAAAGCCGAACATGCCGCCTTCGCTGTCGCCACAAAAGCTGACGCCTGCTTTGTGGGCAGTCGCCGTTAAACCCGTGACCAGACTGCGGGTTCGTTCTCCCAGCGCTTCGTAAAAACCAGGTTTTTGTACCTCTCGCAACGTCGCCAGTCCGCAGGCGGTGGCCACAGGGTTGCCTGACAGCGTGCCTGCCTGGTACACCGCGCCAAGTGGGGCCAGCATTTCCATGACTGCTTTGCTGCCGCCAAAAGCTGCCAGCGGCATGCCGCCACCAATCACTTTGCCCAAGGCTGTCATGTCGGGCTTGAAGCCTGGAATCAATTCGGCGTACAGGCTTTGCGCGCCGCCGAGTGCCACTCTGAAGCCTGTCATGACTTCGTCAAAAATCAGCAGTGCGCCATATTGAGTACACAGCTCTCTGCAGCGCTTCATGAAAGGAATGGTGGCGCGCACAAAGTTCATGTTGCCGCAAATCGGCTCCATCATCAGGCAAGCCATCTCAGGGCCGTGCAGGGCAAAACACGCCTCAAGCTGTGTCAGGTTGTTGTACTCAAGTACCAGAGTGTGCTGCACAGCCTCAGGCGGCACACCGGCGCTGGTAGGGTTGCCAAAGGTGGCCAGGCCAGAGCCAGCTTTGACCAGCAGCGCATCGGTGTGGCCGTGATAGCAGCCTTCAAACTTGATGATTTTGCTGCGGCCGGTGGCTCCGCGTGCCAAACGCAAGGCGCTCATAGCTGCTTCAGTGCCAGAGCTGACAAGGCGAACCATTTCGATGGACGGCACAAGTTTGACGATCTCTTCAGCCAGCTCGATTTCACGCTCAGTCGGTGCGCCAAATGAAAAGCCGTCCATCATGGCTTTTTGTACGGCTTCAATCACACCCGGATGTCCGTGGCCCAAAATCATCGGCCCCCAGGAGCCTATGTAATCTGTATAGCGCTTGCCGTCTGCGTCCCAAAAATACGCGCCTTGTGCGCGCTGCACGAAACGGGGCGTGCCGCCTACTGCTTTAAAGGCGCGGACTGGCGAATTCACGCCACCCGGTATTAGCTTTTTGGCGCGTTCAAAAAGAAGGTCATTGCGGGAAATGCCGGGTGATGTGTTGAGCGAAGTATTCATCATTGGCCTGTTGCTTGTTAATGTTTGGTGGTGCCGTGGGGCGGCATGTCAAAAAAAGTTCTTTGTACAGATATCGTTAGATCTGCATCATTGGTAACCGGCGCAGGGTCAAGTTCTTCACCGTTTTCACTGACGTCTGTCTGTGCCCAAAACATGCGGTCGGGCACCGTCTGGCCCATACCGGGGTGAAAGCCAGCACTCAAGGATTGGTCCAGATAGGTCAGTGCCTCGGATGTGGCGGCTTGCAAATCGTGGCCGTTGCCCAAAAGGGCAGTTAATGCAGCAGACAGGGTATCTCCAGCGCCAGAAAAAACTGCTTCAAAGCGCTCAAATTTTTCGCTGTACAACACCGCTTGCGGCGTAGCTAACGCGTTATCGATAAATTGCTCAGGCAGCGGTATACCGGTGACAAGCGTGTATGGCACACCCAACTGGGAAGCTGCATTTGCAATGTCTTTGGCCGACGGATTGCGCTCGCCCGACCAGTCCGGTAGCAGCCAGCGCCACAGGCTGCTGTGGTTGCCTACGAGAACGGTGGTTTGCGGCAACATAAGCTCTCGAAAAGCGTCCAAGTAGTTTTCAATCTTGTCTTCGTTCCACCACGACAGGTTGGGCATGTAGGCAATCAACGGAACCTCTGCATAATCAGCTGCAATTTCGGCTACCACACTGATGTTTTCCGGATTGCCGACAAAGCCAACCTTGATAGCGCTGACGGCCATATCCTCAAGCACTGTACGCGCTTGCTCGCCAACCGCTTCCTCGTCAAAACAAACATGGTCAAAGATCTCTGATGTGTCGCGCACATAAGCTCCGGTAACGATTGCAAGCGTATGCCCACCAGCTGACGCGATGGCGGTAATGTCGGCAGTCAGGCCGCCTGCGCCGCAGGGATCGCACGCATTGAATGTCATGACACAAACAGGCGCATCTTCAACGTCGGGCGATGACGTTTCAGGATTGGGTACAGTAGGTGAATTAGGGTTTGCCATAACCGTTGATTTTGCCTGTGAGCGAAATAGCAACGCGGCATCGATACAATTACTTGCATTCTATGTGAAGGCAATTTAAGCTGGGATTACTTGATGACTTGGATGTGTTTGATTTGCGGGTGGATTTACGACGAGTCAACAGGCCTGCCTGAGGAAGGCATCGCAGCAGGTACGCCTTGGGCACAGGTACCGATGAACTGGACTTGTCCCGAGTGTGGTGCGCGAAAAGAAGATTTTGAAATGGTTGAAATCTGACGTTCAATTGAAGAGTCTTTTTAGTGACTTGCCATGCCATCACAATCGGTAATTTTTTGATCAGCAGTTGAAGGCCTCCATGCAAGAACTACAGGAGTTATCAAAGTGAGTATTCCAAGTTCGGGATTGAAAGTACTTGTCATTGATGATAGCAATACCATCAGGCGCAGCGCCGAAATTTTCTTGAAACAGGGTGGCCATGAGGTACTGCTGGCTGAAGATGGTTTTGACGCGCTGGCTAAAGTCAATGACTACCAGCCGGACCTTATTTTTTGTGACATCCTGATGCCGCGTCTGGATGGCTATCAAACTTGTGCCATCATCAAACGTAATGCGAAGTTTGCAGGTGTTCCCATTGTCATGCTGTCATCCAAAGACGGTGTGTTCGACAAGGCCAGAGGCCGAATGGTCGGCTCACAAGATTACCTGACCAAACCTTTTACCAAAGATCAACTGCTGCAAACAGTCACTGCGCTGGGCAGCGCTAAAAATGGAGTAACGCAATGACAATCAAAAAAATTCTGGTCGTGGACGATTCAAAAACTGAATTGATGTTTCTGACCGACCTGCTGGGCAAAAACGGATTTGCCGTGAAGACCGCTGAGAACGCAGAAGACGCCTTTCGTCGTTTAGCTGAAGACAAACCCGAGCTGATTCTGATGGATGTGGTGATGCCGGGTCAAAATGGTTTTCAGTTAACCCGGGCCATTTCACGGGACCCGCTTTATTCAGATATCCCCATCATCATGTGTACCAGCAAAAATCAGGAAACTGATCGCGTTTGGGGCATGAGGCAAGGCGCCCGTGACTACATCACCAAGCCGGTAAATGCTGCAGAGTTGATGTCCAAAATCAGCGCCTTGGGCTGAGAAGCCGACCGTCAATTTCTTTATCACTAAAACATGGCGAACAGACAAGCAATCAGAGAGCTTCAAACCCGGTTGGCAGAACGGTTGCAAATTGCACGTACGCAGGGTGTTGCGCCTTCTTGGCTGGCAGTCGAGGCAAGTGGAAAAAAATATCTGTTTCCTATGACTCAGGCGGGCGAGATTTTCTCTTGGGTGGCGACGCAGGCTGTGCCTTACACGCAAAGCTGGTTTTTAGGCGTGGCCAACCTCCGGGGCGGCCTCTTTGGCGTGGTTGATCTGGCCAGCTATGTGTCTGGACAACGTGCCACGCTAAAAACTGAATTTGCACTGAAAGAGTCCCGTCTTGTTGCACTTAACAGTGCACTGGATATCAACTGCGCTTTGCTGATTGATCGTCTGGCTGGACTGCGCAATCAGGCGGCATTCAATGATTTTTCTGAAAAAGCGCCCGATGCGCCCGATTACTTTGGCAACCAGTACATCGATCAGTCAGGCCAATCCTGGCAGGAAATCAACCTTCAGTTACTGGCTCAACAAGCGCATTTTTTGACCATCGGCGCATAGCGCCTACAAGTTTTTTGCAGAAGGCTCACCATGTCGTTTATTGAAAAAATTCAGAATCTGTTCAAACCACAAAACAAGCTACCTGAAGACAGTATGGACATGGCGTCTGTCGGCATGCCGGTAGACCCGTTCGCCACGGGTGCAATGAATGTGGCCGGCAATTACACGTCGCCGGATGCCACTGCACACATGATGGCTACACGATTCGAGACTGACAAGGAAAGTGTTGCGCCCAGCATGATGTTTGCTGAGGACGCGCCTGCTGCGGCAGAGCTGAACCCCGAGTTGATCAAGTTGCCGCTTCTGGGAAGTAAAACCATTGCCCAGCATCAGCGAATGCTGCTGTTGATGGTCGGCTTGTCAGTGCTGGTGCTGGCTGTTCTGGCTTACCGGGCGCTAGGTCAGGCGGACACGATCACGCGTGAAATTACTGCGACGGGTGACTCTTTGATGCAGTCACAGCGACTGGCCAAATCGGTATCGCAGGCTCTTGTGGGGAGTGCTCAGGCTTTTCCTGACGTGAAGGAAAGCGCTTCTGTGCTGGCTAAATCTGTGCGCGCGTTGAAATCCGGAGATGACTCCTTGAAAGTGGCGGCAGTATCTGGTGACTTTCAGGCTGACGTTGACAAAGTCGTGCCGCTGATGGAGCGTGCCGAAAAAAATGCGGCAACCGTGATGAGCCAGCAGACAATTTTGACGCAGGTGGGTGCAGCGCTGCGCACGATTAACCGCCAGTCATCTGATTTGCTGGAAATTGCTGAAACTGTGTCGTCGCTAAAACTTCAGCAAAACGCTGCGCCTGCCGAGATTTCGGCATCGGGTCAGCTGGTAATGTTGACCCAGCGCATTGGTAAATCTGCCAACGAGTTCTTGACGCTGGAAGGCGTGAGCCCTGAGGCTGTGTTTCTGCTGGGTAAAGACTTGAATTCATTCAAGGAAATTGCTCAGGGCCTTCAGGAGGGCAGCCCAGAACTACGGCTGACGGGCTCCAAGGATCCACAAACCCGTGAACGTTTGGAAGCACTGATTGCGTTGTACGAGCAGACACGGGTTCAGGCGGGTGCTATTTTGGGTAACTTGCAGGGTCTGGTCTCTGCCCGTGAAGCGCAGGCCGCCATTATTTCGGACAGCGAGCCACTGCGCCGTGCGCTTGAAGAGCTGCAAGGCAAGCTGTCAGCTCAATCAGGTTTGGGTGCAGGTTCGGTAGCGGCGCTGATTGCTGCTGCATTATTTGGTTTGCTGTGCGCTGTGGGTATTGCGCGTATTCAGCTTCAGGACAGCCGCCAGCGGCAAAGCGTAGCTGAAAAGCAGCAGCTAGAAGCACGCGGAATGGAGCAGGACGCCAAGCGGGTAAATGACGCCAACCAAGCCGCCATTTTGCGTTTAATGAATGAATTGCAAACAGTAGCTGAGGGCGACTTGACGCAAGAAGCCACGGTGACCGAAGACATTACCGGCGCTATTGCCGACTCGGTGAACTACACGGTCGAGGAATTGCGTCAGCTGGTAGGTAACGTGCAGAACACGGCGACGCGAGTTGCCCAAACCACCGCGCAAGTTGAGAGCACTTCAACCGAACTTCTTGCGGCATCTACAGAGCAGTTGCGGGAAATTCGTGAAACGGGTCAGTCGGTGCTCGACATGGCATCTCGAATCAACGATGTGTCTGCTCAGGCGCAGGAGTCGTCCCAAGTGGCGCGTCAATCGCTGACAGCTGCCGAGTCAGGCTTGCAGGCGGTACAAAATGCCATCGGCGGTATGAATTCCATCCGCGACCAGATTCAGGAAACTTCCAAGCGTATCAAACGACTGGGCGAATCATCCCAGGAGATTGGCGAGATCACCGAACTGATTTCAGATATTACCGAACAGACCAACGTGCTGGCGCTTAATGCTGCCATCCAAGCTGCATCAGCTGGCGAAGCCGGGCGAGGCTTCTCTGTGGTGGCAGAAGAGGTGCAGCGACTGGCTGAGCGGTCAGGCGACGCAACCCGCCAGATTTCTGCGCTGGTAAAGGCGATTCAAACCGATACTCAAGACGCAGTAGCTGCTATGGAACGCTCCACGCAGGGTGTGGTTGAAGGAGCCAAGCTGTCAGACAGCGCGGGTACCGCACTCTCTGAAATTGACAGCGTGTCACGCCGATTGGCTGAATTGATTGAGCAGATTTCAAAATCAGCAACCCGTGAGGCGGCTTCAGCCAACGTTGTGGCTGACAACATTCAGCACATTTTTGCAGTGACCGAACAAACTGGTGAAGGTACGCGTTCAACGGCAACCCAGGTTCGTGAGTTGTCCCGCATGGCTGAAGAGTTGCGGCAATCAGTTTCCCGGTTCAAGATTGCTTGAGCTTTTAGATTCTCATTTTTTGCGTCATACAGTAGCCTGAATCGCTCCATCATTTATGCAAGTCACTGACCTGAATCCGAACCCCGCAGATATTGATGTGACGGTTAACGATCTGGGCCCTCTGGCCTGGGTACTTGACGAACTGCGTAAATCACTGGATAGCGCGGCAAAAGCATTAAAGCGCTTTGTCAGAGAGGCTGAAGCTGCCAAGGGCTCTGACTTGGCCGCGCTTGATGCCAGCCAGCTCAGGATCGCACGCCAGCAACTTCATCAGGCTGTTGGTGCGCTTGAAATGGTGGGTCTGGCCGGGCCTGCGCTGGTGCTCAGGGCGATGGAGGCAGCCGTTCAAAAGTTCGTACAGCAGCCAGAACAATGCAGCCAGGATGCTGCTGCCAAGATTGAGCATGCCAGCTTTGCACTGACAGAATATCTTGAGGGTGTGCTGGCTGACAAACCTTATTCGCCGGTTTCGCTGTTCCCCCAGTACCGTCAAGTGCAAGAATTGGTGAAGGCTGACCGAATTCACCCCGCCGATTTATGGCCCTTGCAATGGCGCTGGTTGGAGCCTGAACTAACCGCCAAGCCTGAGCCGCGCAACTACGATACCGAATCCCGCACCATTTTTGATCTGTCGATCTTGCAGATCATGAAAGGTCAGGCACCGTTGGTAGCAGCTGGCTTGAAGCATTTAAGTTTGGGATTCGCGGCTCGCCAGGCCGACCCTCAACCCAGGATTTTCTGGAAAATGGCTGCGGCCTTTTTTGAGGCTCTCGAGCATGGTTTGCTACCCACTGATCTTTATGTGCGTCGAGCCTCGTCTCGCGTCCTGATGCAGTACGCCAGTTTGAGCAAGGGCGACACTGGTATTTCTGACCGGCTGGCGTTAGACCTGCTCTTTTTTTGCTCTCAGGCTTCAGCGTCTGCAACTCAGACGCCCGTGCTGGAGGCTGTGCGTACTGCGTATGGCTTGGCACGCTTTAAATCGGTTGATTACGAAGCGGTGCTGTTTGGCCGTTTTGATCCCGCGTTGCTGGCGCAGGCCCGAAAGCGTATCGTTTCCGCCAAAGAAACCTGGTCGGCCCTGTCGGCAGGTGATGCCAACAAATTCAAGGTAGTGGTCGATCAGTTCAGTCTGGTAACCGATTCCCTGGTCAAGCTACATCCGCCGAGCGAGCCCTTGGCTCAGGCATTGACCCGTGCCATTGATGCGACTGCGCGCTCCGGGCAAGCGCCGACGATCGAGTTGGCCATGGAAGTGGCGACATCTGTGCTTTATCTGGAAGCTG